>JAPUJL010000371.1 GCA_027296185.1 SAR324 cluster bacterium
GCTTTCCGCCGGTTTTCTCCACGAGCCAATCGTAGGCGCCTTGTCCGTCGCGGATCAGCCCTTCCTCCGAAGGCGCGCCGGAGCTTCCGCCGTAGCCGCGGTAGTCGAAGATCAGCACGGCGATCCCCGCGCGCCACAACCCCTGGAGGTTGTGCAGGCGGCCCTCCCGGTTGCCCGCGTTGCCGTGAAAGAAGAGCAGCACCGGCGCCGCCGGATCGGGCTGGGGGCACCACCAGCCGTGGAGGGTTTCGCCGTCCTCGGTGGAGATGCGCACGTCCTCGTAGGACAGCCCCCAGCGGCTGGGCGTATCGCCGCCCAGTGGAGTGGGGTAGTAGAGTTGATGGGTTTCGAAGCGGGCCAGGGCCCAGCCGATCACAAGCATTCCGATCACGATCGCCACGACGACATGAATGGAGACGGGCCAGCGGCGGCGGGGGAGCCGGCCGCCGGGCGGAAGGGAGCCGGATGCGGAGGCCGTCACGCCTGGGGCTCCCTGGGCTCCGGGCGGATGTGCTCTGGGCCAACCTGCGCCGCCAGCACCCCGATGTAGCGTGCCCGGGCGCGCTCGCTACGGGACGGAAACGCGCAATAGCGTGGGTGCTCCAGCCGAGTCCCCACGGGCCACGTCAGCATACCCTCTGCCGCCATGGCGGCCAAGCCCGCCGCCACGGCTTTCCCCACGGGCAGGATCGCTTTCGGCCGCACGATCTTCAGCTCCTCCGCCAGACTCGCGCGGATTTCCCGTTGCACGGCGGCGGGCAGGGCATCGACGTTCACGTTGCGCCCCTCCCGCTCGAACCCGAACCACGACAGGTTGGTCAGGTAGACGCCGTCGAAGAAGCGCCGCGCCCCGAAATGGCCGATCACCCCCGCGACGAACCGGGCGCTGCGCTCCCGCCCCCGCTCCCGGCAGCCCGGCATCAGCTCGCTCAGCGCCTGGAAATCGATAAAGGGCAGGCCCGTCCGCCCGGCGCCGAGGCGCCCCGGGTTAATCCCGCACAACACCACCCGCGGCCCCGGGGCGCCATAATAGCGGCGGAAGAAGGCCCGCACCAGGGCAATCCGCTCCATAAACCCGGGTAGGATGGAGATCCCCTCGCGCCGGAGCAGCTCGCCAATCCACCGCCGCCCGCCCTGGGTGATGTCCCGGTGAAATTCCAGCTTGCGGTCGACGATCGTTTCCATGGGCCGGGTTTCCATTTCCACCGTGCGGCCTCACCAGGAGACGGGATAGGCGGCGTATCCCCGGAACCGCGCCCGCCCGCCCCGCTCCGGGGTGCCGCTGCGGTGGAGATTGGGAAACCGCTGAATCAGCCGGAGGATGGCGATGCGACCTTCCAGCCTCGCCAGGGTCATGCCGGCGCAGGCGTGAATCCCGGCGCCGAACGCCAAGTGGGGATTGGGGCGGCGCTCGATGTCCAGCCGGTCGGGATCGGGAAACTGGGCCGGATCCCGATTGGCGGCGCCGATGCACAGGGTGATCTGCGTGCCTTCGGCCATGGCCACCCCGCCGATTTCCAGCGCCGCGCCCACGAGCCGATTGCCCAATTGGTTGGAACTTTCGAAGCGCAGGAACTCCTCCACGGCGGATTCGATCAGCTCCGGCCGGGACCGCAGCAGCGTCATCTGGCCGGGATGGCCGATCAGAGCCGCCACGCCGTTGCCGATCAAATTGGTGGTGGTCTCATGACCCGCGTTGAGCAGGAAGATGCAGTTCTGGATCAGTTCCTCCTGAGTCAGCGGCTCCGCTTCGCCACCCCCGCGGATCAGGGCGCTCAAGACATCGGACGGAACGTCGCTCAGGTTCCGGCGGCGCTCCACGATCAGGCCGTCCAGGTAGGCGGAGAATTGCTCCACCGCCCGGTTTCCGGCGGCCAGTTGCTCCGCCGAAATCGCGGGCTCGAGCGCCCCCAGGATGCGCAAGGAGTAATCGCGCAGGGGCCCCCGGTCGGCCCGGGGCACGCCGAGCATGTTGCAGATCACCTCCACGGGCACGGCAGCGGCGAAATCGGCGATCAGGTCCATCCCTCCCCGTGCCTCGGCAGCGTCGAGCAACCGCTCCACCAGATCGGCGATGACGGGTTCCATGGCCCGTAGCGCCCGGGGCGTAAACGGGGCGATCAGCAGGTTGCGCACCCGGGTGTGGTAGGGCGGGTCGTTGAACACCAGGCTGGTGGTGTGATGCCGGAACAGGGCACCGCCGCCGAACTTGGGGCGGAACTCCACCGTCTTGTCCGAGCGCATGCGGCGATCCCGGTAGACGGCGGTGACGTCGGCGAAGCGGGTGAGGAAGTACGATCCGTCCGGGCAGCGGTGCACCGGATCGTGCCGCCGCAGCAGGTGGTACGTGGGGAACGGATTCTCCAGAAACCCCGGCGGAAGATTCAGCGGATCGAAGGCCAGCGCCGCCGCCCGCTCCGCGGCGTCCGCCGGGGGCGCTGCTCGCGGGTTGGGATCGGGCTGGGTCGGGCTCATGGCCGGCGGTTTCCCCGGGAGGATGAATAACGATCGAGCTAACGGGTTGCGAGGGGCTATCGGGACGTGGCCCGCTTACCCCGGATTCCACGAGTTCACGTAGTCGACGTTCTCCACCCCCTCGGCCAACGGGCCGATATCCAGGGCGTCCCGCGCGTCGACCATCACGGCGTATTCGTCGGTGGCCGTGCGCTTGGGTTTGAAGGCGCCCTGCAGCGCTTTGGGATGGGGGCCGTGGGTGAACCCGCAGGGGTGGAACGTGACCATGGCCGGGCCGATGTTATCCCGGCTGAAGAAATCGCCCTTGTGATAGAAGATCGCCTCGTCGTAGTCGTCGTTGTTGTGAAAGAAGGGCACCTTCAGGGTGCCCGGGTCGCTTTCCAACGGGCGCGGACAGAAGGTGCAAACCACGAACCGATCGGCGAGAAACGTGGTGTGCACCGACGGCGGCAGGTGGTAGCGGTGGCTCATCACGGGCCGGATATCCGACACGTTGAGCCGCACCGGCGCCAGTTCCCCGTGCCAGCCGATGGCGTCCAGCGGGTTGAAGGGATAGGTCACCGTCGACAACACATTGCGCCGCTTGATGCGCAGCTTCCAGGGCTCTTCCGTTTGCTGCGCCTTGAACGCCTCGTCGATGCGCGGGGTATCCAGCGCCGCCGGATCGAAAATGGCCTGGGGCCCCAGCAGGCCCTTCTCCGGCAGGCGGTAGGCGCCGTTGGTGGCCTCGATCAGCAGGCAGGCGGCCTTCCCCTGGAACTCCGTGCGCCACATCGTGCCCCGCGGCAGTATCACGTAATCCCCCTCGGCGATCGTCAAGTGGCCGAAATCGCAGAAGAGCTCCCCCGCCCCCTCGTGGACGAAGATCAGCTCGTCGCCGTCTCCGTTGCGCACCAGGGTTTCCATGGCTCCCGCCGTGCGCCAGAAGCGGTAGCGCACGTGATCATTGTGCAGCACGAGGGCCGCGTCCCACGGACAGGCGGCCCGCTCCGCAATCCGGCCCAGATCGAAGGCGCGGGGGCGGAGCGGCCCCTCCCAATCGCTCCAGCCGGTCGGGGGGTGGCGGTGGTACAGTTGGGTGGACGGGCCGAAAAACCCCTCCCGGCCCATCTCCCGCTCGAAGGTGCCTTCGGGCAGGTCGCAATGGGCCTGCCGCGAGGAGATGCCTTCGGTTCTCGGCAATGGAATCCCGCTTTTCATCTTCCTGACCTCCCGATTTGACCGCCCCGGGGTGGGCCAACCTGAATCTCACCGCGAGTGTCGCGGTTCCTGGCGGCGCCGTGGGGTCCGGTTCCGAGCGAATTCTCCCTCGGCTGCATCGAGCCGCCGCCTTCCCGGCTTACCACGAGAGTGGGGCGGGTATCCATGGCCGGCATGCTGAGCGGAGCGGCTATCTCGAAGCGGAGCCCGGCACGGCTGGGCGTTCAAGGGATCACCGGAGGCTGTTTCTTGGAGAGCATGTACGCTGGGATCACGGCCGTGACGGTCAGCGCGGCAATCATAAAGAACAGGTTGTTGAACGCCAGGGACGAGGCGGCCTGACCGATCTGTTGCAGGCTGGCCGCGGTCATCGCCGATTGCTGATCCACCGCCGCGAACCCGAACAGCGTGGAGAAATCGGTCATGGCCGCGGGAGGTGGCTCGTTGAGCAGCGCGGTGCTGCCCAGGTAGTCCCGCTGGATGATCGTCTGCCGGTGGAGCAACGTGCCGAGGATGGTGATGGCGAAGGCGCCTCCGCCCCGCTGGCACAGGTTGAGAATCCACGAGGCATGGCCCGTATCGGCGTGCTGCACCGCGTTCATGCCCATCGTCACCAGGGGCGTCATCACCAGGGCGATCGCGGTGCCTTGGATGATCTGGGGATAGATCAGCTTCCAGACGGGGGAAAGCAGATCGATATCGGTGTAAAGAAACAGCGAGAAGGCCAGTGCCAGGATCCCCACGATCGCCGGGCCGCGGCCCCCGAAGCGGTCCGTAAACGCCCCGGCAATGGGGCTGAACACCGACATCGCCACGGCACCGGGCATCAGCATCAATCCGATGGAAATGCTCTCCCGGTCCTGCACCTGAAACAGAAAGAGCGGCAGCAGGAAGTAGGGCCCAAACAGCCCCAGCGCCCGGTAGATGGTGATAAACGCCGCCAGGGAAAAATCGGGGATGCGGAACAGCCGCAGGGGCACGATGGCGTCCGGCTTGCCCCACTCGACCACCAGCATGATGGCGAATGCCGTCAACGAAGTGAACATGCCGAAGACGATGATTTCCGATCCCCAGCCTTCCTCCTCGCCGTAGGTGATCACGAGAAACGCGGTCACGAGAAAGGTGGTCAACGCCAAATATCCCGGCCAATCGAAGGGCGGCGGGTTCTCCTTGCGCTGCCGGGACAGCACGGTGGCCGCCAGCAGCGTGGCGATCAGGCCGAGCACCGTGCTCATGGTGAAGATGGTGCGCCAACTGAAGTACTCGATGATCAGCCCGCCCGTGACCGGCCCCAGCATGGGCGCGGTCATCCACCCGATCACCCACACGCCGAAGACCCGCCCCCGCACGTGCGGGGGGAAGGAAGCGGTGAGGATCGCGATGCTGGCCGGTTGCACCACTCCGGCCCCCAGGCCCTGGATGATCCGCGCCACGATCAAGGCATCGAGGGACCAGGCGAAGAATCCCAGCAACGCGCCGCCGGTGAAGATCACCAGCGACACGGTGTAAAGCACGCCGTAGCTGAAGCGGTCCCCCAACCACCCGGTGAGAGGCATCGAGATCGTGGCGGCGATCATGAAGCCGGCCATGACCCACTTGGCCGTCTGCACGTCGGCGCTGAACGTGGCGATGATGTAGGGCAGCGCGATGTTGAGGATGACGGAGTCCAGCACCGACAGGAAGGTGCCGATCATCACCACGAACAGCACCAGCTTGGCCTCGCGGGAAATTACGGATGTCTGCTCCGTCATGGCATCCCGATTTCCTTAGCCTCCCCTAGCCGCGGCCGGCACGGCGCGGGCCCTGAGAACGGGGGATCACAGGCGTTCCAGCATTGCCAGGGTGCGCTCGCGGCGCCGGACGGCCGCCTCCTCCGGCGTCTCGGCGGTGGCCGTCTCGTCCGGCTCCACCTCGAACAGCCGCTGCCCCTTGTGGACGATGACCCCCGTGTCGCCGGCGAGCACTCGGGTGACCGTGCCGCCGAATTCCGCGCGGATCGGATTGAACATCTTCATCACTTCCAGGATGCCCATCGTATCTCCCGCCGCGAAGCGGCTGCCCTCGGTTACGTAGGGTTCCGCATCGGGCGACGGGCGGGCATAAAACGTGCCGCCGGTCCAGGCCAGGATCTCGTTGGCGCGCGCGGCCGGGGGTGGCGC
The DNA here is from genome assembly GCA_027296185.1 of SAR324 cluster bacterium. Lineage (GTDB taxonomy): Bacteria > SAR324 > SAR324 > SAR324 > JACQKK01 > JAPUJL01. The sequence continues at coordinate 5,835 of JAPUJL010000371.1, forward strand.
CAGGGCGGCGTGCAGGTGGGACACCCGCGCCTCGTCGAGGAACGGTGCCGGCACGACCGGCTCCAGCCGCTCG
>JAPUJL010000372.1 GCA_027296185.1 SAR324 cluster bacterium
GGGAAATAGGTGATTCGAAATTGCGGGGGCGCGTCTCCGGTACTTCGCACCGATGCGAAACCGCGCCAGCTGCCGCAGAATTTCCATCGGACCGGGCGTTCTTTCATGGAATAGCAAATCGGACCCCACATGAATATCGGCGACTTGCTGGGCCGGGTCGAGGGCAGTCTGGAGGCGGCGCGCATGGAACGGAATGCCGCGCTCTCGGCGCTGGACCGGGCCGGCGGCAGCGGCGGGCCGGTGAGCACCCGCGTGCTCAGCAATTTCGAGGATTCGGGGAAAGTGCCCGCCTTGCAGGCGATCGTTCCAGCCCTGCTCAAGTCATTCCTGGAAGGGGCCGGCTAAGCCGGCGACTCGCCCCGCTTACCGGAGGGCGGAACCACCTCCGTGATGTCGAAGCTCCCCGACGAATCGTTGAAGGTGGCGAGAATAGCGCCGCCGGGCTTGCCTTGCTCGATCCCGCAGACCAGATAGGCGATGCCCGGCTGCACGGGCCGCCCGGCCCAGAGGGCCTTGTCCCGGTCCTCCTCGGAGAAATAGGCTCCCACGTCCGGGTGGCTGTGGAAAATGACCTTGATCCGTTGGCCCGCCGCCCGCAGCTCGCGATCCAACTTCAGGAACGCCAGGGGATCGAGGTAATACCCCTCCCGGGGGCCCCGGGGGTATTTCTCCGGATCCTCGGCGTGAAGCCGCCCCAGCTCGTTCGGGAAGGGGTGAAACCCGCTCAGTCCGTCCCCCTCCTCGGGACCGCTGAGCAGGCCGCAGGCCTCCTCGGGATAGCATTCGACACCCCGCCGGAAACAGCGGTCGAGCAATTCGCGGGGGATCTCCATGGGGTCCGGTCTCCTTTCTCGACGAGACGAGCCTCCGATCGCCGGAGGCACCGGTTTTCCACAATCCGGGGGCGGCCGGCGGATGCTTCCGGCCGGGCCGTTCTGGCTTCCTTCTTGCTAATCCAGGAAAGAAGACTCAGGTTGCCTGCGGCCTAACCCGCATGCGTCCCCGAACCATGACCGAATCAGACCGGATGAGCCTTGTCAGCCGCATTTCGCGCCGTGCGGGAACGAAATTCCGCAGCGCGGTAAAATTTGCCTGGGTGCCCGCCGCCCTGGCGCTGTTGTGCCTGCTGGCCGGCCAGCCGGGGCCGGCACACGGCCAGGCGGACTTCGCCGACGAGGGCGTGGACATCCTGCAGGGCACCGCCTTCGGCAATCGACCGATCCTGTTTCCGCCTGGCGACCGGGTGCGGCTGCTGGTGCTGGCGCTCAACCCGCTGGACGTCACCGAATCGGCGTCGGAGCAGATCGGGCTGATCCTGCAAAAGAACCTCAACAACACGGGCCACTTCGCCGTCGTGGGCCCGCGGGAAGCCAACGCGGCGTTCGAGAACCAGCGACCCGACCTGGTCGACTGCCGGGAGATCGCCTGCGGCGTGGAATTGGGCAAGCTGATCGGTGCGCAAAAGGTGCTGGTGGGCAGCCTGCGCCGGGAAGGCGAGTCGTTCCACATGGAAATCCGCATCATCGAGGTGATCAACAACCTCACCGATTACGAGGAGACGGTGCGCTTCTCCGACGAGGGAATGGACGAAACCCTGTTCCGCCTCGCCAACAACATCTCCGACAACACGATGACGGTGGGGCGGGTGCTGAGCACGTCCATCCGGGGGATCGTGCTGGATCTGGGCATTAAGGACGGCCTCCAGCTGGGCGACTTCCTCGTCATCTACAAGGAAGAGGTGCCGATCTCCAACCTCGAGGGCGAGGTGATCGACCGGCAGCGCAAAAACATCGCCATCGTCAAGGTGCTGCGGGTCAACGATAACACTTCCGAGGCCCTGGTGGCCCATTCCGTGGAGGAGCCCCAGGTCTCCCACTTCGCCGCCACCTACCGCAATTCCACCCGCCAGACGTTGCTCGTCGAAAACACCCGGCGTGAGCTGGATACCGGAATCCGCCTGGAAAACAAGCTCCGCCCCCTCGTGCTGGCGCCCGTGATGCTCGCCGACAGCGAGCGGCGGGATTGGCAGCAGCGGCTGAATGCCGCAGAGGCCGAGCAGAACTTCTGGTGGACCGTCGCCGGCGCGGGCGGGATCGCCACATTGGTGCTTTTCGCCAACTTCGACGACACCAACTTCCGCCGGATCCAAATACTCGGCGCCTTGGGCGTCACCGGCTACGGAACCTTCCAGGCCCTGGGCGTGCGCGAGACCATCGCCGATCTGGAGCTCGAGGGCCGCACCAAGGGCTACCTGAACACCGGCCTGCACCTGGAACTCGGCCCCGACGGACCCCTCCTCGCCTATACGCTCAATTTCTGAGCCCCTCCGGCCGCGGCGCATCGCTCCCCGGTCCTGCCCCACAGCTGCCCGATCCTCCGTCCTCCGAACGACATCCCCTCGTCGATGGTGTGCCGCGTTCGCCCCCAGCTGGAATTCCGCGCACCGACCGGCACCGCCTCATATCCGCACCGCCCGGTTTGCGACTCCTCGGTCCCGTCATTCGCGGGTTTCCCGTCGCCGGCCGGCCAGGGCGCCGCCCACTCGGCCCGGGTGAGGCTTGCGCGAGTGGGCCTGTTGTGTTGGGATGCCGAGTTGTAGACCCGCCTGGGGCCACCCTGCTCGACAGCCCCCGGAATCCCACATGGAGCAGGCCCTCATGACGTCCGCCACCGCACCGTCCTCCGCCGGCACGGGAGAGCTC
>JAPUJL010000373.1 GCA_027296185.1 SAR324 cluster bacterium
AGGTCAGGGTCTGCTCCACCCGCTCGATGCGCCCGGAGCGGAAAGCCCGGTTACCCTTGTCCGCCCCCTCGGGCTCCACCCCCACCACCCGGCAGCCGGGCAGCAGGGCCTTGGCGGCGATGGCCGTGCCGGAGAGCAGGCCCCCGCCTCCGCAGGGTGCAACCCGCAGATCCAGGGATTTCGCCGCCTCGATCAGCTCGCAGGCGGCGGTACCCTGACCGGCAATCACCTGGGGGTGGTCGAAAGGGGGGATGAGGCTCATCCCACGCTCCTGCCGGAGCCGTCCGGCGACCTCCTCGCGCTCCTCGGTCCGGGGATCGTAGCTCACCACTTCCGCCCCGTAGCCCAGGGTGGCCTCGCGCTTGACCCGTGGCGCATCGCTGGGCATCACGACGAGCACCCGCACGCCCAGGAGCTTGCCCGCCAATGCGGCGGCCTGGGCATGATTGCCCGAGGAATAGGTGAGTATCCCCGAGCGCCGCCCGGGGGCCTCCAACTGAGCGATGGCGTTGTAGGCGCCGCGGATCTTGAAGGCGCCCGCCCGCTGGAAGTTCTCGCACTTGAGGAAGATGGAGCAACCGGCCCGCTCGTCCAGGGTGCGGGACGTCATCACCGGCGTGCGGTGGACGACGCGTTCCAGCCGCTTCCGCGCGGCCGCGACTTCATCGAAGTTCATGGGCCGGGAACCGAAACGTTGCAGGGGATGAGCCCGGCAGCCGGCCGGCCGGGTTTCGGGCACGATGCCGGGACGGGCGAAGCGGAGCGGCTAGCCGGAATCGGCCGAGCGGTAAACGATGCGGGCGTCCAGGTGCGAGCCGTCTTCCTTGAAGATAGCGGTGACGCCGCGATACTCCAACAACTCGTAGGGCGAGTCCGCGTCCATGTAGAAGCGAATGGGATCGATCAAGAGCCGCAGGAACCACGAGGTGGGTTCCATCTCGATGACGATCACCTGCCGCCCGTTCACCTCGGAATCCCCTGCCTTCCGGAAGCGGAACCCCACCGAATCGAGCCGGCTGGGCAGCAGCAGATCGAACTCCACGTCCTCGCCCGCTTCCAGCGCATGCCGCTCGATCCCGATGCGGTTCACCAGGGCCGAGCTGACCATCATGGCGTCGCTCCAGTCCAGCGCCTCGGTATCGAAGTGTTGCGAGCCGCTCAGGCGGGTCATCCGCACCTGGTCTCCCGAGCGGTACATGAAATGCCCCGCTCCGGTGAGCGGATAGAAGCGGCTGAAGGAGATCAACGCCAACGTTGCCGCATCGTACACCGCCTCCATGCGCTGAATCTCCTCGCCCGCGAGCCCCTGGAACACGATCGTCTCGGCCACGCTGCCGTCCCGCCGGGCCACGGTGCGCGAGCCCCGAAAAACCAGGGCGCCGTCTTCCAGCTCGTACCCGTCGAAGTACATCGTCTGCGGCTCGCTTCCCGGATGACCCGCCTGGGCCAGCCCCAATGGGATGGCCAGGCCGCCGGCAGCGTACAGAAACAGGAGGAGGGAAATCGATCTGAACATGATCCGTCCGTGGGTTCGAGGTGAGCTCTCCGCTCACCGCTTCCATGCAAAATTCGGCGCAGCCTAGCAGATATGCCCCCACCGCGCCACACCCTCCGCCTGACCCATCGCTCTTGACGCGACCGTGGGCGATTGCCCGCGCGCAGCCCCGGGAGAATCCGGCCCGCCTCAAAAGCGCACCCCGGTCCACCGCCGGCGGGGCGGGCGGGTGACCTCGGGCCAGGCGCCGGGTAACAGCGGCAGGACGCCTTCCACGACCGCCGCGGGCGGTGGCTCCCGTGCCATCTCCAGCAGCCGCCGCACCCGCTCGCGGCTGGCGGGATGGGTGCGCAGCATGGAGGGCTGGGCATCTTGGCGCTGACGGCGGAAGAGGCGGTCGAACAGGCCGATCTGCGCCTGCTCCAGCCGCTCCAGGGCCATGGCCAGTCCGCCCGGATCTCCCGTCAGTTCGGCGGCGGCCAAATCCGCGTCGAACTCCCGGTTGCGCGAAAGGCCCAGCTGAAGCAGCGCGCTCACGCTGGGTGCGGCGATCAGCAGCACGATCGGCCACCAGGGCATCGCGTTCCGGCTCATCAGAAACATGGGCAGGTTGATCAGCAGCAGCACCTGGCCGAACAGCGACCCCATCCACACCAGCCGGCTCATGCTGTCCGCCAGCCCCATGATCCAGATGTCGTTGTGGCGGATGTGGCTCACCTCATGGGCCAGCACCCCGGTCAGCTCCCGCTGGCTCAACCCGCGCAGCAGCCCATCGGTGAGCGCCAGCGACGCCTCCGCCCCCCGCCCCACCGAGAAGGCGTTCATGGCGCGGCTGGAGATGTAGTGCAGCCGCGGCAGGCGCTCCAGCCCGGAGCGCCGGGCGAGCGATTCCACGATGCGGAACAGCCCCGGCGCCTCGCCCGGGTGAAGCGCCCGCGCCCCGTACATGCGCAGGATCAGCCCCGGCGACACCCGCGGGCTGAAGAGCAGAAAACCGATCCCCAGCACCACGAATCCGCCGACGCCCACCATTCCCCCCAGGAACCAGCCCACGCCGGCCAGCAACCCGCCCATGCCCCCCAGCAGCAACCC
>JAPUJL010000374.1 GCA_027296185.1 SAR324 cluster bacterium
GGCGGCTACGGCTCGATCATCGGCCGCAACTCTTTCCAGCGGCCCAAGCAGGAAGCCCTCGACCTGCTCGGCAAGGCGATGTCGATCTACGCCAACTGAGCTTGGGCGGCCCAGGCGCGAGAAGACGACCGGCGCGGCCCCCGCAGGGGAGGGAGAATCGATCCGCCGGAGTCGCCGCGGTTCGGCCCCCGGAGCGGCGAGGCTGAGACCTAGAGCCCCGCCGGATAAGTCCGCCACAGGAAGGGCAACCGCCTGCGGGGGAAATTCATCGGGTCCGCGGGAGTCCTCGAGCCCCTGGGGCCCGTCCATCCCTAACCTCACCCTCGATTGCGTGCGCCGTGGAACTGGCCCTGTCTTTTCTCTCCACGCTGACCTACTGGGCGCTGACGATCTACGAGTGGATCGTCATCATTGCCATCCTGCTCAGCTGGGTGAACCCGGATCCGCGCAACCCGATCGTCGTGTTTCTCAACAACATGACGATCCCCTTCTGGAACTGGCTGCGGGCCTATCTTCCGTCGCGAATCCGGCTGTTCGCCCCCTACGTTTCCCTGCTGGTCATCTGGTTCCTGAAGATCTTCCTGCCCGGCACGCTGCAATCCATGAGCGATTTCTTCGCGGAGCGGGCGGACGCGATGTCCTTCGGCGTCCAGGTACTCGGCTATTTCTTCCTGGGCCTGGGCATCGTTCTTCAGAACTTTTTGTTTTTCTTGATGATGCTGCTGGTGGTGTGGTTCTTCCTGACCCTGGTCAGCCCGGCGGTGAACAATCCCATCGTCCGCACGATCTACTTTCTGGTGGATCCCTTCATCACCCCGGTGCAACGGAGGCTGCCCCGGATGCGCGTGGACGTCTCGCCGTTGATCGTGGCGGGCATTTTCTTCGCCATCAGCATCTTCGGGGTCGCCTCGCTGATCGCCTACGCCAGCGGCTTGACCGCCTACGGAGTACTGATGCCGCTCCCCGGCGAGACCTACTAAGCTCCGGATTTCACGGGGTGCTTCGGGGGCTTCCCGGGTCCTTCCCTGCGGCTTCGCTCAGGGTCGGCGATACGGGGCTAGCGCCCCCCTCCGGGCCGCAGGTTTTCGCTCCGCCGCGAGTTAGCCCGCGCTCGATCCGGCGGCGGCGGCTCCACCATCCAGGTTCGCGATCAGGTCGCGCTCGAAGCGGGACTTCCGCAAACGCTCCGCGTCGGCGGGCAGAAGGTAGAAATAATCCGCCACCTGGTTCCCGGTTGTTGTAATCAGGGCCTGCTGCAATTCCACCCCCTGGCCGTCGAACAGCCGGCATAGCCGGTAAAACAGAAACGGCTCGTCGCGGCGCACCACCCGCAGCCGCCGGTAGGGCAAGGCCTTCCGCACGTATGCCCCATCCTCCCACTGGACCCGATATCCCTTGCGGTCGTCCCCCAGGTAATTCACCCGGGTGGCGCTCTGTGGGGCGGAATCCGCGGAAGCGGCTTGCACCACCGGTGGCTGCGTCTCCTCCAGGATCAGCTGCTCGATGTCGCGGGGGTTCCAATCGCTGTCCATCTGAGACGTAGAGACTTGAAAATAATAGCAATATCCGATCGTGCCGTCCTCGAAGAGCACCCGGTTGACCTTGCCCGAGAGGATATTTACCCGTTTCAAGGCCAGGGCATAGGCCACCCGCACGTGCGGCTGAGCCAGACCGCGCACGGCGATCAAAAGCCCGTCCCGCTCCCCCGTCTTTCCCGTCACTGCATCCACCAAAACCGGAACCGAGCCGAAGGCGCCGAATTGGGCCATTTGAGCCGCCAATTGGCGCGGCGGGGTACGCAGTAGGTACCGGTTCGGAAAAGCCGCGAAATACCAGCTAATCGCCTCCTCGCGGGTCAATTCGCTCAGGGTGGTGCCGCTCACGTACCCGCGGACGGTATGGGCCAGTTGCGCGACGAGGCGCTCCCGCTCGGCGGGAGGTTGCCGTTCCACGAGTATGCGCTCGCACAAGGCGTCCAGCACCGCCGCCTCGCCGGCGATCCGCTGCCATTCGCCGCCCCCCATCCGTTGCAGGGGGGCATACAGGGCGGCCGTCAATCCCTTGGCCAGAATGCGGTTCACGAGCGCGAACAGCCGGGCGTCCCGCTCGGTCTCCTGCTTGTGCCCGTCGAGGTAGACGTTGATCAGCTCGAGCGTCCGTTCGCTGGAGGGGATGACCCGCAGACCCGCCAGGATTTTCATGGCCTCGTCGAAGAACCTCAGCAGCGCCTCGGCGTCGCCTTCCCGGCTCCCCGGATCGGATTCCAGGGTGGCCAGGTTCATCAGGAACAACAGAATGGCCTGCACCAGGTCCCGCCCAGCCAGCTCGAAATATTCCGCCAGCGCCTGATCGTCGTAAGCAGCGCTACGGGTCAGCTCAACCAGTGCCTGCCGGTGCTCGACCAGCAGCCGCACCAGCCCTTCCACCGTCTCGTCCCGCAGGCCGAGCGCCATCAGCGCCTCGGCTGCCAACTCCGCCCGGCGCGCGGGTACGGTTCCGCCCGGCTCCGCGTGACCCACCTCCTGAAAGAACAGGCTCCAGCGCAGCCCCTGCACATGCCGTTCGTTCAGGAACGGCGCCCATTCGGGATAGGCGTCCCGGAACCAATCCAGGCGCCGCTGGCCCTTCGCGAGGCCCCCGGTCATGCGCAGGTGCACCGGAAGCGCGGAGCGGGCGTCCTCCGGGGCGAGGAAGTACAGCCGGTCGCAGGCCGGAACGAAGCGGCCGATCAGCGTCTGGGTTCCGTCCCGGCCGGGCCGGTTTACCGCGAAAAACTCCTCCATGGCGCGATGGGCGGAGGGCCCGTTCATGATCCGCCAGAACGCTTCGGCCCGAGCTTCCCTCGCACTCTCGCCCCGCGCGGGGACCGCGCCCGGAACCAACTCGGCGAGGCGTTCCCTGATCTCGTCGGCGAACCGATAGCCGGTCTCCGCCACGAACTCGAACAACCCCAGCAGGCACCGTTCTTCCCGCAGCAGCTCGGCCAATCCGGAGGGCGGTCCGCCCCTGGGCGTCAGGGCCGCGGGGGTCAGGGCCGTGATCGTTCCGCTCTTCAGGTGAACGGTGACGTCCAGGGACCCCGACCGGCGAACCACGGTGCGGTCGAGCACCTTCCCGGCCAGCTTGTGCGACAGGCGCCGCACATCGTCGACGAGCCTCAGCCGATAGCGCTCCAGATCGTCCACCGTGGCGAAGCGGCGCTTGCCCTCCACGTATCGGGCCTTTGCGCTTGCGTCCAGCAGGTTGGAATGCGCGGCGCCGGAATTCCGGGCCTCGCCGCCCCTATTAGCGACATTCGGGGCGGCGTAATTTGGGGCGGGAGGCAGCACGGCGATGCCGTTCCTGAGGTCGTGCAGGAGTTCCAGCGCCTGGGCCAGCCGCTCGGCCTCGCCCGGGGTGAGGAGTCCTTCACGGTGCGCCAGGGCCAGCAGGCCGGCCATGGAGTAACTCTCGGCCTCGTGGGCCAGCCCGGCCAACCAGAGCGGAATCTGGATGCTCCGCAGCCCTCCGGCGTCCTCCTTCAGGTCCATGGCGGAAAGGGACGGCACGTGTTGGCTGCGGAATTCCTCCAGCTTGCGCGCCGCGAACCGCTCGAAGCCGACGAGGCCACGGAATTGCTCCTGCAACTCCTGGAGCAAGGCCGCGCTTCCCACGAGCGCGCGGCCCTCCAGCACGGAGGTGATGGTGTGCTGGGCCTCGGGGCGGGCGAACCGGCTCAGATCCTCGCCGATCTCGAAGTACTGGTGCACCGTCTCCAGCCCGGCGCCCCTGAGTAGCGCCTCCATCCGCAGGATCAGCTCCCGCAGGGGCTCGCTCTCCCCGGGAGCCAGTCCGCGCCCATCGATGCAGTACCCCGTATCCAGATCGGAGGCAAAGCCGAGCTCCGCCCGGCCGTAGCCGCCCCGCGCGAAAGCCGCCAGACGCCGCTCCACGCTCCGGCGGTCCAGCCTAAACGTCCGCCCAGCGGAGAGCTTGGCCTCCAGGGCCGCGATGCGCACCTCGAGTGCCGCGTGCTCCTGGCCCAGACCCGCCTCGATGTCCCGGTAATAGGCCCGCTGCGATGGGGTATCCCCCGGTTCAACATCCGCGGCAGCGGTCTGCGTGGCGAATTCGGCCATCTGCCGCACCTTCTGCTCGAGTTGGGTGCGGGTGAAGGTCAATTCGGTCGCCCACTCGCTGCAGCGCATTTTCAGGAGCGGGAGCAAATCCTCCAGGGCGAACTCGAAGGCAAAGCGGTGCAATGCGTCCACCAGCCGCGTGTGGCCGTGCAAAATCCCATAGGCGTGGCCCGCGGCGAGGCTGGAGCGTTCCAACTCCCCCCGCCGCTCGCGGTAAAAGCCGCCGAAGGCCGCTTGTATCGCCTCCGCCCGCTGGGCTAGGCAGACTTGAATTTCTCCAGGCGAGCCGCCCGCGGCATCGGCAGCAGGGGGCAGGCCCGCCCGAATGTGCTCGAAGAACGCCGTCAGTTCCGCCTCCTCCGCTCCGCGCTCGCGGAATGTCAGCGGATCGAGGATCGCCCGCATGCGCTGAGCGTCTGTTTTCGCGAGATGTAGGGGCATGGGAGCGGGCTCGATCGACGGGTGGCGGCGCGCGGCGCACGCATTCCAGGGGCGCTTTGCACAGTCCCC
>JAPUJL010000375.1 GCA_027296185.1 SAR324 cluster bacterium
GGAGCGGCCCGCCGCGGCTACCTTGTTTTTATCACGATCCACGGCGATGCGGAAATCCGCGCCGAACGCCTCGGCGAGGGGTGCGGCGAGCCAGTCCAGCTCCTCGATGAGCTTCTCGCGGGCCGGTTCGTTGGGTGGCACGATTTCCACGCGGCCCTTGCCGATGGCCGCCACCTCGGACTGGTGGAGGTCCGCCGCGAGCTTCTTCTTCTCCGTGCCCATCACCCGCTCCACGAAGGCCTGCCAGCGCGGATCCTCGCTCAGCGCCGGGGTGCCGGCGTCCGCGCTGGGCGGCGCGCCCCCGTGGTTCGTCACCGCGTTCGTTACAGCGTCCATTACTGCGTCGGTCGCTTGGGGCGCCTGGGGAACGGCTTCCGGCGTCACCGCGTCCATCATAGGGGGTGCCTCGGGAGCGGCTTCCGGCGGCCTGCCCCCGTCGTCCGCCGCGGCGATGGCTTGTGGCGGTTCAGTCGGTGGGTTCTCCCGTTCCGGCGGCGGTTCGGGCTCCGGCGGCGGTGGGGGTTCCGGCTGCGCCTGTATCGGTGGCGGGCCGGCCGTCGTTTCCGGCGGGGGCTCCCCGCTTGCCGGAGCAGTGGCGCCCGGCTCAGACGGCGAAGCAGGCGGAGCGTGGGACCCGAGTTGCCGCGGGTCCGCACCTTGGGCGCGGGCCGGGTGGGCGGCTGGGCTCACCGGCGGGGCGCCATCCGCCCGGCCGCCATCCGCTCGGCCGCCGCCCGGTGCCGAACCTCCTCCACCGGAGGGCGGTGCGCCGGATCCGTGGCGCGGATGCTCTCCGAGGAGCCGCCGCGCCTGGGAGAGGAGGTCGGGGACTCCCACCAGGGATTGCACCTGGCAGGCCTTGACCAGCGCCATCTCGAAGCACGCCGCCGCGAACTGGCTGCGCTTGAGTTGCCCCTCCAGCTCCAGGAAGAGGTAGAAGAGCTGCTGCGCCTCGTCCAGGTTGAGCCCCTCGGCGCGCTCCTTGAAGAAGCTCAGGGTGTCCGGTGGGTGGTCCTGAAAGTACGGGTCGTCTCCGCCCAGGGCGGCGAAGAGGGTCAGATCCTTCACCTCCCGCAGCAGGGCCTCCAGCAGCACCTGCAGGTCGTGGCCGTGGTCGGCGATGGCGGAGAACGCGGCCAGGGCGGCTTCCAGCTTTCGCTCCAGCACGGCCTCCAGCAGCCCCAGCACGGCGCGATTGTCCATCATGCCCAGGATGGGGTGTACCTGCTCGTCGTCCACCTCGTTGCCGCAAAAGGCCACTACCTGATCCAGTGCGGTCAGGGCGTCGCGCATCCCACCCGCGGCGTTGCGTGCGATGGCTTCCAGCGCCCAGCGGGAGATGGCGATGCCTTCCCGCTCCGTGACCTGGACCAGATAGTCGGTCATGGTGCCCAGGGGAATCCGGGAGAAATCGAAGCGCTGACAACGGGAGAGGATCGTCTCGGGAATCTTGTGGGGGTTGGTGGTGGCCAGGATGAACTTCACGTGCGCCGGCGGCTCCTCCAGGGTTTTCAACAGGGCGTTGAAGGACTCAATGGTGAGCATGTGGACTTCGTCCACGATGTAGGTCTTGTACCGGCACTTGGCGGGTGCGAACTTGAGGTTCTCCCGCAACTCCCGGATGTTGTCGATTCCCCGGTTGGAAGCCGCGTCAATCTCGTACACGTCCGGCGAGGCGTTCTGTGCGATCTCCAGGCAGTTATCGCAGGCGTTGCAGGGCTCCGCATCCTGCGGATCGAGGCAATTCCACACCTTGGCGAGGATGCGCGCGGCGCTCGTCTTGCCCACACCCCGCGACCCGGCGAACAGAAAGGCATGGGCCACGCGGTCGGTGCGAATGGCATTGCGCAGGATGCGCACCACCGTGTCCTGGCCGACCAGGTCGGAAAACCGGGCCGGGCGCAGCCGGCGGGCGAGTACGAGGTAATCCATGGGCGATTATGTAATTGACAAAACAGGCGCCGCCTGCACGGCTGCCGCGCGGGGCAGCCACCAGAAAAGCCGGGTTCCCGCGGCACATCCTTCGAATCGTGGTGCTGCTTCCTTTCGGACCTGACACGGTTGGAATCGTCGGATTGCGCGGTCACCCGGCTCGATCCCGTGGCGGAATGCGAATTCTTTGCGGAACCCCGCTCCGCCTATGGGGGAATCATATGCCGGGCCGTGCCGGAAAACTACCGGGAAATCTCGCGCTTGGGAAGCCGAAGGCCCCACCGAAACCGGGATGACCCAACACCCGATTCTGGCCTGCCCGGCGTGGCGCTTGGTGCACCCGGGAGCCGGCCGGCGGCCCCATTTCCCCCAAACGGCCCACCCTACTCCGCCATCAGCGCCTCGTTCTGAGCGAAGAGGGCCGGAACGCCGCCGGTGTGCACCAGCACGGCGGTCCGATCCTGCCCGAGCCGGCCATGGCGGACTTCCTCGATCAGGGCCGCCATGGCGCGCCCGTTGTACACGGGGTCGAGGAGGATGCCCTCGTGGACGGCACAAAGGCGCACGGCCTCGATCACCTCCGGCGTGACGATGCCGTAGCCGGGGCGGTCGTGGACGTCCAGCATGGCGAAGTCCCCCGGCTCCACGCGGGTGTCCAGGCCCAGCTCCTCCGCGGTCAGATTCGCGAACCGCACCACCTCGCGCACGGCCTCGCGCTCCGAGTAGATCAGGCCCACCCCCACCACCCGGGTGCGCAGGCCCAGGTGCTTGAAGCCGAGGACGTAGCCGGAGGTCGTCACGCCGGAGCCGGTGGGCACGTAGAGAAAGTCCGGCTCCATCCCCAGCGCCGCGAACTGGGCCGCCAGTTCCTCCGCCGCGGTGACGTGGGCCGCGCAGCCCAGCAGGCCCGCCCGTAAGCCGAAGTGGACGTGGTACGGCTTGTAGCCGCGCTCGCGGTAGGTCTCCGCGAGTTCCTCGACGAAGGCCATCAGTTCCGGACCGTAATAGGCGTCCAGGTCCCAGTCGGGGAAGGTGTGAATTTCCGCGCCCAGCAGCCGGAACAGCAGCGAGTTGCCCTGGGCTGGCCCGGATCCGTCCGTTCCGCAGATCACCAGCACCGACTTCATCCCCAGCCGGTTGGCCGCGGCGGTGACCTCCCGCAGGTGGTTGCTCTGCGGACCCGCGGGGGTGATCGTCAGGTCGCACCCTTGGGCCAGGGCATCCCCCAGCACGTATTCGAAGATGCGCGGCTTGTTGCCCCCGAAGGTCAGGCCGGTGCGGTCGTCCCGCTTGATCCAGATGCGCGCACCGCCCAGCGCGGCGGAAAGGCGCGGCGCCTCCTCCAACGGCGTGGGCAGGTAGGTCAGCTTGGCTCGGGGCAACTTGTCGCAGAGCATCCTGGCCTTCGGGGATCGGGGGGCAAAAGTTCCGGCCGCCGGGTGCGGCGCTGCCGTCCGGCAACCTGGGCCGAACGGCCGGCCTGCCCCAGCTTCGCCGGGGCGGCGGCTCCCGTCAAGATCGAACGTCGAGCGTGATGCCGGGGCGGCGCCACGGCACCGGAACCCCTGGATTTTGGCCGCATGGCGACAGGTTGCCAGGCCCCGCTCCGGTAATTTGCCGTTTCGGCCACGCCGGCTTGCTCTCCAAGAAGGCAGGTCCCGCCGCCCGTGCCTCCGTCCACTGTCACACTGTCTATGGTGTCTGGGCGCACAGATTTCCAGGCCTCTCATACTTTATGTCATTGATATGATTTGACTTTCCAGTTCGAGGCGGATATTGAGTGAATATCTGCTCACCAGGAGCGTCATTCGAACCCGCCGGCTCGGAACCGGAATCGCCATTGCGGAGGAGGACAATTTGGAGCCGAGGAACGAAGCGTTGGAACCCTATTCGCCCGGGGAACGGATCGCGTGGGCGTACAGCCGATTTCCCGGCGAGACGGTGGCGAGCACGTCCTTCGGCATCGACAGCGTGGTGCTCCTGCACCTGATTTCCCGCGCCGCGCCGGGCATCCCGGTGGTGTTCGTCAACACCGGGTTCCACTTTCCGGAGACGCTCGAATACAAGACGCGGCTCGCCACCGAGTTGGGCCTGGTGGTGCGCGAGGTGCGGCCCCTGGCCTCCAACGAGGCGTTCCTCGCCCGCCATGGGCGGAAGTTCGAGACCGATCCCAACTTCTGCTGCTGGCACAACAAGGTCGAACCCATGGAACGGGCGCTCCAGGGCGTCCGCTGTTGGATCACCGGCCTGCGCCGGGATCAGGGCCCGACCCGCGCCCAGGTGCCGCTGTTGGAGTTGCAGCCGAACGGGCTGCACAAGCTCAATCCCATCGCCGACTGGGATCACATCCGGCTGGCCGATTACCGGCGCCA
>JAPUJL010000376.1 GCA_027296185.1 SAR324 cluster bacterium
GGCACGGGACCTGCTCTCCCAGGCAGAGCACGACCGCGACGCCCGCGCCCTGCTGATCACCACCGATCCCGAGCAGGCCCTGGCGGTGGCGGCGCGGCTGGAAGAGTTGATTCCGGGCCTGCCCCGCCGGGAGATCATTGAGGGCTCCTTCCGGTCGGGCTCGGCGATCGTCGTGGTCGAGGCGTTGGAAGAGGGTATCGAGATGGTCAACGAGATCGCGCCGGAGCACCTGGAGTTGCTCACCGAGGATCCTTTCGCCACCATGGGCCGCATCCGCAACGCGGGGGCGATCTTCCTCGGCGACCAGACCCCGGAGCCGGTGGGGGATTACTTCGCCGGACCGAACCACGTGATTCCCACCGGCGGCCGCGCGAAGTTCTCCTCGCCCCTCGGGGTGTGGGACTTCGTCAAGAAGTCCACCGTGACGCGCTATTCCGCCGCCCGCCTGCAGCGGGAGAGTGAGGCGATCCGGCTGTTCGCCGAGCGGGAGGAACTGTTCGCCCACGCGGAAGCGGTGCGGGTGCGCACCCCGGACCAGCCGCCCAAGGCGGGTGCGCCGCTCCCCGAACCCAACTAGGGATACCGTGAACGACGTCGTTATCGCCCGGCTGGCCGAAATCGAACACGCCACCAAGGAGACCCGGACACGGGTCACCCTGAACCTGGACGGTTCGGGGCAGCACGGCATCGAGACCGGGGTGGGCTATCTCGATCACATGCTCGAGCAGCTGGCCTTCCACGGCCTGCTGGACCTGGATGTGCGCTGCGAAGGCGACGTGAACGTGGATTCCCATCACACCACCGAGGACGTGGGCATCGCCGTGGGGAAGGCTCTGGGCAAGGCCCTGGGCCGCAAGGAGGGCATCCGCCGCTACGGCCACTGCATCTACCCGATGGACGAGACCCTGGTGCGGGTGGCGCTGGATTGCTCCGGGCGGCCGGAATTTCACTTCCAGGGCGAATTCACCGCGCCGCGCCTGGGAACGCTGGATACCCAGATGATCCCCCACTTCTTCAAGTCCGTCGCGCTGCACGCGGGTTTGACCCTCCACATGGCGCTGCTGTACGGTGAAAATGACCATCATAAGGCGGAAGGGCTCTTCAAAGCATTCGCCCGGGCCTTTTCCGACGCGGCGGCCCTCGATCCGCGCCGGCGAGGGGTCGCCTCTACCAAGGGCCGGTTGGACTCGCCGTGATCGCCATCGTCGACTACAACGTCGGAAATCTGCACAACCTGAAGAACGCGCTGGATTTCCAGGGGCTCCCCAACGCCATCGTGCGGGAGCCGGAACCGCTGGCCGGGTTCGACCACATCATCCTGCCCGGCGTGGGTGCCTTCAAGCCGGCCATGGACCGCCTGCGGCAGGCGGAAATGGAGACCGCCGTGCGGGAGCGGGTGGCCGCGGGCGTGCTCTTCCTGGGCGTGTGCGTGGGGATGCAGCTGCTCTTCGACTGCAGCGAGGAGGACGGCCAGCACGAGGGGCTGGGCCTGATCGAGGGCCGCATCGTGCGCTTCGCCCACGACCTCAAGATTCCCCAGATCGGCTGGAACCAAGTGGCCTTTCAGCGGGAGGATCCGCTGCTGGCGGGAATTCCGGACGGCAGCCACTTCTACTTCGTTCACTCCTACCACGCCGTGCTGGACGATTCCCACAACGCCCTGGGCCTGACCGACTACGGCGAGCCGTTCCCCGCCATCGTGGCCCGGGGTAACGTGTGGGGCGTGCAATTCCACCCGGAGAAGAGCCAGAACCCAGGGCTGCGCATGCTGAAGAACTTCGCCACCATCCAGCCCGCCTAGGTCCGCGCGCCGCTAACCGCCCGCCCGCCGCCCGGGGGGCTGGAGCGCTTCCGATCGATTCTTCGCCATGAACAAACCGGTCCCATCCGCTCCGCCGCTCAGCCGGCTGCCCTCCATCGGCGAGGCGGACCGCCACCTCGAGGCCGCCGGGCTGCCCTCCGGCAAGGCCGTGCGTGGCCGGGTCGAGGCGGTGCTGGCGGATTTCCGCCGGCGGCTGAAGGCGGGGCCGCAAGCCGTCGAGGAATTGCCCAGCCGCGAGGACGTGCTGCGCGCGGTGGAGGCGGCGATCCGCCGGCCCGACCCGAGGCGGCTGCGGCGCGTGATCAACGCGACGGGCGTCGTGGTGCACACCAACCTGGGCCGGGCGTTGCTCTCGCCGGACGTGACGGCCCGGGGGCTTCCCCTGGCCCATGCCTACACCAACCTGGAATTCGACTTGGCCACGGGCAAGCGCGGCAAGCGCGGCGGCCGGGTTCCGGAATTGCTGGCTCAACTGGCCGGTGCGGAGCAGGGGCTGGCGGTGAACAACAACGCTTCCGCGGTGTTGCTCCTGCTCTCGGCGCTTGCGGCCGGAGGGGAGGTGATCGTCTCCCGGGGCGAGCTGGTGGAAATCGGCGGGGCCTTCCGCATTCCGGACATCATGGCCCAGTCCGGCGCGAAGCTGGTGGAAGTGGGCGCCACCAACCGCACCCGGCTGGCCGATTACGCCGCCGCCATCGGGCCGGAGACCCGCGCGCTGCTGAAGGTACACCGTTCCAACTTCGCCATGACCGGATTCGTCGAGGAGGTGGGGGTGCCCGAACTTGCGGAGCTGGCCGCAGCGCGGGACCTGCCCGTGTGGCACGACTTGGGCAGCGGCAACTTCTACCGCTTCACCCAGCCGGCCCTGTCCCAGGTGCCGACGGTGCAGCAGGCGGTGGGGGAGGGCGCCGACGTGCTCACCCTGAGCGGCGACAAGCTCCTGGGCGCCGTCCAGGCGGGCATCGTGGTCGGGCGCCGGGATCC
>JAPUJL010000377.1 GCA_027296185.1 SAR324 cluster bacterium
CCATTCGGCTCCAAGTTCCTCCCACGGTGCTCTAGTTCGCTTTTTCTCAAACCGGAAGCGTCAGGTCGGCCAGCCGGATTTCCGACCGGTCGACGGCCTGCAGCAGTTCCCGCGCCGTCTTCCCCAGGCGGGGATGCCGGATCTCGGGGAGCACGTCGCAGAGGGGCACGAGCACGAACGCCCGCTCGTGCAGCCGGGGATGGGGCAGGGTCAGCCGCTCGGAATCGAGCACCCGATCGCCATAGAAGAGCAGGTCCAGGTCCAGGGTGCGGGGGCCGTTGGGGATGGTGCGCTCCCGGCTCAGGCGCGCCTCGATTTCCAGGAGTGTGTCCAGCAGTGCCAGCGGCGGAAGTTCCGTGTCGGCGGCGGCCACCGCGTTGAGAAAGTCGGGCTGCCGGGCGTAGCCCCAGGGCGGCGTGCGGTACACGCGGCTGGCCGCCGTGAGGCGCACCGCCTCGCTCAGCAGGCGCACCCCTTCGATCAGGTTGGATTCCGGCTCGAGGTTGGAGCCGAGCGCGATGACGACTTTGACACTGCGGGCCCCGGCGCGGGGGGCCCCGGCGCTACGGACCCCGCTGCCGCCGGCCATGCCGCGCCTCTTCGGGCTTAGGCGGCGCCGTCGCCGAGCACCGTGCGGATGGAGTCCCCGAGGGTTTCCACGATGCGATCCAGCTCCGACCGTTCGGTGGTCAGGGGCGGCGCCAGGCAGTAGACGTCGTCCCGCGCCCGGGAGAGCAGGCCGCCTTCCATGGCCGCGGCTTGGATGCTCTCGCCGATCTTCCGCGAGCGGTCGAAGGTCTTGCGTTCGGCCTTGTCCTCGACGATTTCCACTGCCGCCAGCATGCCCAGCCCGCGCACCTCGCCCACGTGCGGGTGGGACTCCAGGGTCTTCAACTGGCGCAGGAAGTACGCCCCGTTTTCCGCCGCCCGGGTGACCAGGTCTTCCCGCTCGAAGAAGTCCAGGTTCGCCAATGCCACCGCGCAGGTGGTGGGGTGACCGGAGTAGGTATAGGCATGCATCCAGCGGCGGCTGGGATCGGCGGACATGATCGCGTCGTGGATGCGGTCGCTCACCCCGATGCCGCCCAGGGGCAGGTAGCCCGAGGTGACGCCCTTGGCGAAGGCCATGATGTCCGGCTGCACGCCCCAGCGGTCCAGGGCGAACCAGCTGCCCGTGCGCCCGAACCCGGTGATCACCTCATCGGCGAGGAACAGTACGTCGTATTGGTCGCAAATCTCGCGGATGCGCGGGAAATACTCGTCCTGGGGCACGATCACCCCGCCCGCTCCCTGTACCGGCTCGGCGATGAAGGCCCCGACGGTATCCGGCCCCTCGCGCAGGATCGCCTCTTCCAGCAGGTTGGCCGCGGCCACCCCGTCCGGCACGGAACCGTCGCTCTGGAAGTAGTAGGGGTAGGGGCTGGGGATGTGGAGGAAGCCCGGCACGCGCGGCTCGAACATGGGCCAGTAGGCCTGCAGCCCCGTGGCGCTCATGGCGGCCATCGTGACGCCGTGGTAGGCGAACTCGCGGGAGATCACCTTCACCTTGTCCGGCTTGCCCTGGGATTTCCAGAAGAAGCGCGCCGTCTTGAACGCGCTCTCGTTGGATTCGCCGCCACCCGCAGTGAAGAAGAAGTGGTTGATCTGCGGGTAGGCGAGCTTGGCGAGCCGCTCGGCCAGCTCAATGGCGGGCAGGGTGGCCGATCCGACGTAACCCGAGGCATAAGCCAGCGTGGAAATCTGCTTCGCCGCCGCATCGGCCAATTCCTGGCGGCCGTGGCCGATGTTGACGTTCCACAGCCCCGACAGCCCGTCGATGTACTCGTTCCCCTCGATGTCGGTGAGGATCGAGCCCTTGCCCGACACCCAGATTTTCGGCGCCGTGTGGGCACTGGGGTGATGGAGGGGATGGATCAGGTGGTCGCGGTCGGCGGCCAGGGCCGAATTCAGGTCGTACGCTCTCATGGATCCCCGCAGGGAGGGCCGGGGGCCAGGATGAGGCCCTGCCGGCGCGGTGATGGCCGGCCGCTGCGTTCCGCCGCAGCCGCCGGTTCCGTGGATTCGATGCCCCCGATTTAATCCCATCGCCCGGCAAATTGCCAGCAAAACGGAGGGCGCGGCGCTTCCATTCGCCGTTCGGAATGCCGCCGCTTCGCGGGGCCGGTTACTTTCTTTCGCTCCACCCCGTGGGTAGAGTAATCCTTTCGGCACCCAGAACCTGTAAAGCGGTTCGCAGCGCCGGCGGCCCCCGGCCGCCTATTGATTGCCGATAGTAGGGGTGGGGCTTTCCCTCAATTGGAGCGACGCGGTGAGAACGAATCACAGGCCGATTGGAGCCGCCGGACGGGTGGCCTTCGTATGGATCGCGGGCGCCCTGCTCGCCACGGCGGTGGGGTGCGAACCCAGGCGGATCGAGCCGGACCCGGTCGACCGGATCGTGCGGGCGACCCAGGTGGAGGTGGAATACCGGCGCCTGGAACTGCCCAACGGCATGAAGGCGATCCTGATCTCCGACTCCGAGGCAGAGCGCTCGGCGGCCTCCCTGAGCGTGGGCATGGGCTCCCTGTCCGATCCCAAGCATCGGCCCGGCATGGCCCACTTCCTCGAGCACATGCTTTTCCTCGGCACCGAGAAGTACCCGGAACCGGAAGGCTACCAGCAGTTCGTGACACAGCACGCGGGCTTCACCAATGCCTACACGGCCGACGACCACACCAACTACTTCTTCCAGGTGGCTCACGACGGGTTTCCCGAGGCGCTGGACCGCTTCTCCCAATTCTTCGCGGCACCCCTGTTCAACCCCGAGTACGTCTCGCGGGAAGTGAATGCGGTCGACTCGGAGCACTCGAAAAACATCGAGAACGACACCTGGCGGGCGATGCAGGTGGTGCGGGGCGCTTACCTGCCGGATCACCCGATCAACCGCTTTTCCACCGGCAGCCTGAACACCCTGGGCGGCGTCACCCGCGCGGAAATGCTGCGCTTCTACGAGAGCCATTACTCCGGCAACCTGATGACCCTGGCCGTCCTGGGCGACGTGGGGCTGGACGCGCTGGAGGCGTTGGTGCGCGAGCGGTTTTCCCCAGTGAAGAACCGGAATCTCCCCCGCCCGACGTATCCGCAGACCTACCTGGCCAAGAAGCCGGCGCTGCGGGTGATTACGGTGGAGCCGGTCGCCGACCAACGGTCCATGTCGGTGTCGTTTCCCTTGCCGCCCACTTACCGCCACTACAAATCCAAGCCGCTGCAACTGCTGAGCTTCCTCCTGGGCCATGAGGGGGAGGGGAGCCTGCTCTCGCTGCTCAAGGCGGAGAATCTGGCCACGTCCCTGGGGGCGGGCGGCGGGGAATCGACCGCGGATTACGCCTCGCTGGACCTGCGCATCGGATTGACCCCCGAGGGGCTGGAGCGGTACCAGGACATCCTCGCGCACATCTTTTCCGCGATCCGTTATTTTCGGGAGGTCGGCGTGCCCCACTACGTGTACGAGGAAAACCGGATCATGGCGGACATGAATTTCCGCTACCGGCCCAAGGGACGCAGCTCGAGCCGCGTCACCAGGCTCAGCGCCTTGATGCAGGTGATTCCCCTGGAGGAGCTGCCGGAGGGGGCTTACCTCTACCAGCGCTTCGATCCCGATCTGTACGGCTCGCTGCTGGCGGAACTGACCCCGGACAACATGCTGGTCTCCATCACCGCCCAAGGGGTGCCCACCGACCGCACCGAGCGCCATTACGGGGCGCGCTACGCCATGCGCGAGGTTACCGGCGAGCCCTACGAGCGATTGGTCAACGCGCCCCGGCATCCGGCGATCCGGCTGCCGCAAGCCAATCCGTTCATTCCCCACGTGGGGGGCTTGGCGCGCCCCGATGGGCCGCTCAAGCTCGCCGATACCAGCCTGACCCATCTGTCGCGGGAAGGCCTCCCGCCCGGGGTGTCGAAGAAGCTGGAGGCGTACCGGGGCCTGTCGTTCACCGGCCTCACCGCGTTCCTGAATCACATGAAGGGCGCCATCCCGCCCGAGCGGCACGAGGCGTACCTGCCCGTCGTGCTGAGGAACGCACTGCCCTTGCCCACCCGGCTGATCGACGACGGGCAGGCGAAGGTCTGGTATCTGCCCGACTGGCGCTTCCGCCAGCCCAAGGCGCAGCTGATCCTCAATTTCCGCACGGGCAACACCTACGCCACCCCGCGGCAGGCGGTGCTGGCCTCCCTGTATCAATTCGGCTGGGCGGAATCGCTCAACGAGTTCGGCTATCCGGTTAAGCTGGCCGGCCTCGGCTACGGGCTGGATGCCGGCAAGACCGGGGTCGAGCTCAAGCTGGAAGGGTATTCCCCCCGGATGCTGGATTTGCTGCGGCTCCTGGTGGAGCGCCTGCCCACGGTCGACATCTCCCAGGAGATCTTCGAGTCCATCAAGGAGCGCTACCGCCGCGGCCTGCAAAATCAGCGCTTCGGCCAACCCTACGAGCAGGCGCGGTATTTCCGGCGGCTGCTGCTCGAGGACCCGACCCATCCCCGCGAGGCGCTGGAAGCCGAGCTGGAAAGCGTGACCCTGGAGGAAGTGCAGGCGTACGCCCGCGGACTCTACGACCGGGTGTACCTGGAGGGGGTCGTCGCCGGGAGCCTGGACCCCGCCGCGGCGCGGATCGCCATCTCACGGGCCCTGAAGGAGTTGGGCAGCCGGCCCTTGCCGCCCGCGGAGCGGGTGGACGAGCGCATCCGCCAACTGCCCAGGGGGGCGGACTACGTCTACACGAAGCGGCTGGACATCAACAACTCGCTGGTGGGGCTGGGGTATCAGGTCGGCCAGACCGACCCGACCCTACGGGGAGGACACCTCATCATTGGCCGGGCGCTGCGCGACTCCTTCTACTTCAACATGCGCACCCAGCAGCAGTTGGGCTACATCGTGTTCAGCGGCATGGGGCAGATGAAGAAGACCCTCAGCCTGCAATTCCTCATCCAGTCGGGCGCCTACAGCGCCGACGCGCTGATGGAGCGGGTCGAGGCGTACATTCCCCGATTCGTGCGGGAATTCCGCGCCATGCCCGATGCGGAATTCGAGCGCCACCGCAGCGCCGTGATCGAGGCCAAGCTACAGCGGCCCCAGAGCCTGAAGGAGGCGGCGAGCCGGATCATGTGGATCGCCTTCGAGAACGACGAGAAGTTCGATCACGTGAGCGAGGACATCCGCGCCGTCGAGGCCCTGACCCGGGAGGAGGTGAACCGGATGCTCGAGCGCTCCCTGCTCGGCGCATCCGCCAAGCGCCTGCTGATCCGCCTGATCGGAAAGGATCACGTGGCGGGTCCGGCCAAAGGCACCCCCATCGAAGAGCCCACCGAAATCCGCGCCGCTGCCGCGGGATAGGGAAAGCCGCCGCGGATCCGACCTACACCTGGAACTTCCAGCGGTCTCCGGCGGACCGAATGCGGCCGGCGGTGGGGGCGGCGAAGTGGGTGCCGAGGATCGTCGTATCGCTGTCGGCGTAGCGCTCCAGGAAAGCCTTGCGGGTGGCGCGGCTTTGGTCCGGGTCGACGCAGAAGCTGCTGGTCACCTCCGGCGCGCCGCACTGAAAGGGATGGTGCAGCATGTCGCCGGTGATGATCGCCTCCCGTCCGCCGGAGGCCAGGCGCAGGCTCACGTGGCCCGGCGTGTGGCCGGGCGTGGGCAGCAGGCTGGCCTCGTCGTCGATGCCGTGCTCGCCCTCGACCAGCTGGGCCAGGTTCGCCTCGACGATGGGGCGCACGCTGTCCCCGATGATCTCGCCGAACCCGTCGCCGTCCTTGTCCTTCCAGTAGTCCCACTCCTTTTGCGCGAACAGGTACGTGGCGTTGGGAAAGGTGGGCACCCAGCGCCCGTCCACCAGCCGCGTGTTCCACCCCACGTGATCCACGTGCAGATGGGTGCAGAGCACGTAGTCCACGCTGTCCGGCTGTACTCCGGCCTTCGCCAGGTCTTCCAGGAACGGTCCCTCGCGCATGTGCCAGATGGGCACGTTGCGCTTCTTGCCGTTGCCCACGCAGGTATCCACCAGGATGGTGTGGTGGCGGGTGCGCACCACGAAGCTGTGGATGCTCATCACCAGCTTGCCCGTCTCCGGCTCCAGAAAGTGGGGCGCCAGCCAGTCCCGGTGGGGCGCCAGCACCTCCTCGGTCAGCTCCGGAAACAGCGATTGGGAGAAGCGGTGGGAATTGGCCCCCTCCAACTCCACCACCCGGAAGATGGTCACGTCGCCGAACTGGATTTGCTTCATGGCAGCTCTACTCCGC
>JAPUJL010000378.1 GCA_027296185.1 SAR324 cluster bacterium
TTCCGTCATGCCATCCCCCTTGCGGATGGTTCGGGTTGTAGGGAGCAAGACTCGGGTTAGTAGAACAATGGGCCGGCGGCCAAGTCAAGGCGGGCGGGGCCGACCCGGCGATCTCCTGCAGGCGCTTCGCCGGGCGCCCTCGGCACCGATTCCGGCGGGCGGGTCAGTTGGCGCTGCCGCCGGCCTTGCAGCGGCCCTCCCCCGCCGGGGAACCGTCCAGGTGGTAAAGGGTGCGCACGATATCTCCCCAGACGGGGCTGTACTCGCGGGACTTGGCGGGCTTGCCGCACACGCCGCAGGTCTGAGGAGCTTGCCTCCGTTTCTGACGCCGATCCGCCATCGTTTCTCCGTGGTTCGGTCGAGAATCGCGGACTTGCCCTCTGTTCCTCACGTTACCATTTTCCGGTCCGCCTGGCCCTGGTCCCGGCGGCAAATGGCTGGCTGGGCGGATTCAAGCGTTCCCCAACCGAGCGCCTTGTTTCATGCAATGGCCCACCCTGCGTTGCGCCACCCCTCAATATCCCACCGCGGCGCCGGAAGCGCGGGATTCGGAGCCGCCCCAGTAGGTGCCGGTCTCCGGGTCGATGAAGATCATCTGGCAGAAGCCCCAGAGCACCCCCTTGCCGTGCTCGGACACCAGCACGTGGCCCCGCCGGGAAAGCTCGCGGCGGACGGCGGCGGGGATGGCGCGCTCCAGGGACATGCGGCGGCCGTCCAGGTGCGTCCAGCGGGGCGCCTCGATGGCCTCCTGCACGTTCATGCCGAAGTCCACCACGTTGGTCAGCAGTTGCACCATGGCGAGGGTCTGCTGGTAGGCCCCCGCGCAGCCCAGGAGCAGGTAGGGCTTGCCGTGTTTAAGCACCATGGCCGGCTGGATGGTGTGGAAGCTGCGCTTGTGGGGCTCGTAGCGGTTGGGGTGGTTGGGCTCCAGGCTGAAGTCCCGGCCCCGGTTCTGCAGCAGGATGCCCGTGTCGCCCGCCACCAGCCGCGAGCCCCAGGGATTGCGCAGGCTGTTGATGAACGACACGGCGTTGCCCCAGCGGTCCACCACGGCGAAGTAGGTGGTGTTGTGGGGGGTGGGCTCGCCGGGCCCCACCGCTTCCGCCGCCCGGCCGGGCAGGATCAGCGCCCGGCGCTGGGCGGCGTAGGCCTTGGAGATCAGCTCCGTAACGGGCACGGTAACAAAGTCCGGGTCGGCGATGAAGGCGTTGCGGTCGGCGAAGGCGAGCTTTTTGCCCTCGATCATCAAATGGATGGTGTCGGCGGAGTTGTGGCCCAGCGCCGCCAGGTCGAATCCTTCCAGGATGTTCAGCTGCTCCAGCAGCGCGATGCCCTGGGTGTTGGGAGGAAACCCGATCACCTCCAGCCCCCGGTAGGTGGCCGCGATGGGCTCCACCCAGTCCGAGCGGTGATCGGCGAAATCGCGCATCGAGAGGAATCCGCCCCTGGACTCGGAAAAGCGGACGATCTCCCGGGCGATCGGGCCGCGGTAGAAGGCGTCGCGCCCGCCCTGGGCGATCTTGCGCAGGGATTCGGCGAGGTTCTTCTGCACCAGCACCTGGCCCAGCCGCGGCTTGCGGCCGTCGAAGTAGTACGTCTCGACGGCCAGCGGATCGGCCAGGGGTACCCGATACCAGCCGAGCAGGGTCTCGTTGACCGGAATGCCCTCCTCCGCGTAACCGATGGCCGGGGCCAGCAGCTCGGCCAGAGGCCGCGTGCCGTACCGCTCCAGCATCGTCACCCAGCCGTCCAGGGCGCCGGGGACGTTGACCGCGTGGATGCTCAGCGGCGGCACCGCGTCGTAGCCCTCCCGCACGAAGAACTCCCGGGTGGCGCCATAGGGAGAGCGCCCGCTGGCGTTGAGTCCCACGACCCGACCCTCCCGCGCCCAGTAGATCAGCGCGAAGGCATCGCCGCCGATGCCGGTCATGGGCGCGTCGGCAACGTTGAGCATGGCGGCCATGGCCACGGCGGCATCGACGGCGTTTCCGCCCCCCTGGAGGACGTCGATCCCCACTTTGGAAGCCAACGGGTGGATCGAGGCGGCCATGCCGTTGCGGCCCATGACCACCCCTCGTTCCGCCGCCGGCACGGGTTCCGCGCGAGCGGCCAGTCCCAACACGGCGAGGAGCACGGCGGTGCAGGCGAAGCGGACTGTGCGATCTGCGTTACAGAGCATCGGGCCCTTAGACAATACGTACAATACGTGTAGACGTTGGGACGGCGTGATGGCTGCGCTCACCGCTCCAGGGGCAGGTCACAAAGAACCGCCGAAATCGCCGGATCGGGCGCGGGGGCTTTTCGACGGCCCTTGGAATGGACATAAGTCACCGGTACACTGTGGATTCCGTAACGAAAACCGTGGTAGAAAATGCCCGGGGTAACGATCCAGGCTGTGTGAGTAGTCTATCCGGGAATTAAATCCGGTGTCATCCGCTTGAAGGATGGAACGTCGATGGATCCGGTTCCGGTAAAATCTTCCAGCAAAAGTCAGGTTTTGGCCTTTCCCGAGGCTGAGACCACGCCTCTTTCCCGATCCACCCTGACCCGCACCCACAAGCAACTGCTAGACGATCTCGGCCGCGACCGGCTGGTCGAGATGTACCGCAAGATGGTCGAGATCCGCAGCTTCGAGCAGCGGGCCGAGCAGATGTACCAGCAGCGCAAGATCGGCGGCTACCTGCATCTGTACATGGGTCAAGAGGCGGTAGCGGTGGGGCTGCTGGCGGCGCTGCGCCCGGACGACTACGTGGCCACCTCCTACCGCGATCACGGCATCGCGTTGGCGCTGGGCATCCGCGCCGAACTGCTCATGGCGGAACTGTTCGGCCGGGCCACCGGGGTATCGGGGGGCAAGGGCGGTTCGATGCACTTCTTCTCCAAAGAGAAAAACCTGCTCGGCGGACACGGCATCGTGGGCGGGCAGATTCCGATCGGCCTGGGAGCGGCGTTCCGCGCGCAGTACATGGAGACGGATCAGATCTCGCTCACACTCTTGGGCGACGGCGCAATGAACCAGAGCGTGTTCCACGAGTCCATGAACATGGCGGCGCTGTGGAGCCTGCCGGTGATCTACGTGGTGGAGAACAACCAGTACGGCATGGGCACTTCTGTCGAGCGCTCCACTTCGGTGAAGAACCTGGCGATGCGGGCATCCGCCTATGGCATGGAGGGGGTCCAGATCGACGGGATGAACCTGCTGGAGTGCTACCGCACCATGCACGAGGCGGTGAAGAAGCGGCGCGAGTCGCCAAGCCCCATGCTGATCGAGGTGAAGACCTACCGCTACCGTGGCCACTCCATCTCCGACCCGGGCCAGTACCGCTCCAAGGAGGAGATCGCCCGCTACCGGAAGATCGACCCCATCACCCAGGTTCGGCGCCTGCTGGAAGAACTGGACTGGCTCGGCGAGGCCGACGCCAAGGCGCTGGACAAGGCCGTGCGGGACGAAATCATGGAGGCGGTCAAATTCGCCGAGGAGAGCCCCGAGCCCGAACTGGCCGCCCGCGACCGCGACGTGTACGCCCCCTGATCGGCCTGTTTCCCGGCGCTCCCAATTTAACGCGAGAACCGCCTATGCCCAGCATCACCTACCGCGAAGCGCTCAACCAGGCGATGGTGGAGGAGATGGAGCGCGACCCCACCGTGTTTCTGATCGGCGAGGAGGTGGCCGAGTACAACGGCCCCTATAAGGTGAGCCAGGGAATGCTGGAACGCTTCGGGCCCCGCCGGGTGGTGGACACGCCTATCTCGGAGGCCTCCTTCACCGGGCTGGCCATCGGTGCGGCCATGACGGGGCTGCGGCCGATCGTGGAGTTCATGAGCTTCAACTTCTCCCTGATGGCCTTCGACCAGATCTTCTCGAACGCCGCCAAGATGCTTTACATGTCCGGCGGGCAGTTCCCCGTACCCATGGTGATGCGCGGTCCGGGCGGTCCGGGGTCGCAGGTTTCCTCCCAGCATTCCAACTGCCTGGAGAGCCTGTTCGCCAACGTGCCAGGGCTGAAGGTGGTGATGCCGGCCACCGGCTACGACGCCAAGGGGCTGTTGAAGAGCGCGATCCGGGACAACAACCCGGTGATCTTCATCGAAAACGAGTTGCTCTACGGGTTGTCCTGCGACGTGCCCGAAGAGGAATACACGCTCCCCATCGGCGTGGGCGAGATCAAGGCCGCGGGCAGCGATGTGACCCTGCTCGCATACAGCCGCATGCTGCTGCTGGCCGCGGAGGCGCGCGGCGAGCTGGAGCAGGACGGCATCAGCGTCGAGATCGTCGATCCGCGCACCATCAAGCCGCTGGACCTGGAACTCATCGCCAAGTCGATCCGCAAGACCCACCGCATGGTCATCGTGGAGGAGGGCAATCGCTTCGGCGGCGTGGGCGCGGAGATCGCCGACCAGGTGTATCGGGCCTGCTTCGACGAGCTGGACGCCCCCATCGAGCGGGTGACTCAGAAGGAGAACCCGCTGCCCTACGCCAAGGCCATCGAGGCGGCCAGCCTGCCCTCCGTTCCGGAGATTGTCGCCGCGGTGAAGACCGTCTGCTACCACAACTGAGACCGATCGCCCCGCGCGGCCCCGGCCGCCTGTGGCTGTTCCCGCCCACTCGCGTGAGGTTCCATGGCCATCCTGCTCACCATGCCCAGCCTCAGCCCCACCATGGAGGTGGGCGTGATCAGCACCTGGAACAAGCAGCCCGGCGACCTGATCGACGTGGGTGACGTGATTGCCGAGATCGAGACCGACAAGGCCATTATGGAATTCGAGTCGGCCGACGAGGGCGTGCTGCGCGAGATCCTCGTGGACACCGGTATCGAAATCGCCGTGGGCGAGCCCATCGCCATCCTGGCGGACTCGGCCGACGAGGACATCTCGAACCTGCTGGCCCAGGTGAAGTCTGGCGGCAGTGCGGCGCCCGCACCCCATGTGGAGCAGCCCGCCGAGATTGAAAAGCCGAGCGCCCAGGCCCAGCCCCAGAAGGAACCGGCCGCGGCGGCGGCGCCTGCGGCCAAGGCCCTCGAGCCGGCTGCGGCGGTGCCCGCGCAGCCCATGGGCGGCTCTGTGACCCCCATGCCCGAGGGGCCACGCGGGGCGGGCGAGCGGTTAAG
>JAPUJL010000379.1 GCA_027296185.1 SAR324 cluster bacterium
AGGGCAACCTGCGGGCCGACGCCAACGTCTCCCTGCGGCCCAAGGGAACCATCCCCCTCGGCACGCGCACGGAAGTGAAGAACCTGAACTCGTTCCGATTCGTGCGCGAGGCCCTGGCCTACGAGATCGAGCGGCAGCGGGAGGAGTTGGAAGCGGGCCACCCGATCGTCCAGGAAACGCGGCTCTGGGACGCCCCGACCAAGACCACCGTCGCCATGCGGGTCAAGGAGGACGCCCACGACTACCGTTACTTCCCCGAGCCGGATCTCCCCATCGTCGCTATCGACGAGGCATGGTTGGAGGCCGTGCGGGAAAGCCTGCCCGAGCTGCCCGACGAGAAGGCGGCACGGTTCCGCAGCGAGTACGGGCTGAGCGCGCAGGATACCCGCGTGCTGGTGGCCGAGCGGGCCACGGCGGAATTCTACGAGGCCGTGGTGAAGGCGGGCGCCGACCCCAAGCGCGCGGCCAACTGGGTGACCGGCGATCTCGCCGCCAAGCTCAATGAGGATAAGACCGGCGTGGCCGGGCTCAAGTTCGGGCCGGAGCGGCTGGCGGACCTGATCGGGCTGATCGGCGACGGCACCCTCAGCGGCCGCATGGCCAAGCAGGTGTTCGAGGCCATGTACGAGACCGGACAGGCGCCGGCGGCCATCGTCGAGGAGCAGGGGCTGAGCCAGGTCTCCGACACGGGCGAGCTGGAGCAACTGATCGACCGAGTGCTGACCGGCAACCCGAGCCAGGTGGAGCAGTTCCGCGGGGGCAAGGACAAGGTCTTCGGCTTCTTCGTCGGTCAGGTGATGAAGGCCTCCCGCGGCCAGGCCAATCCGGCGGTGGTCAACGAGCTGCTGCGCAAGAAGCTCGCCTGAACCCGGCCGAACCCCGCGGCCCCTTCAACCCGCATCCTCCGAACCGAAAGAGCATGATGCCCATGGATCACGGCAAGCTGCTGAGCCTGTTCCGGCAACTCCAGGAGGGCCGGCTGACCCCCGAGCAGGCCATGGGCGAGGTGGAGCGCGCCACCTTCCGCAATCTGGGCCACGCCAAGCTGGATCACCAGCGGGAAGCCCGCACGGGATTTCCCGAGGTGGTCTTCGCCCAGGGCAAGGAGGACGGGCACCTGGTCGAGATTTGCCGCGGCCACCGGGAGGTGCACGACAAGCTGTTGGTGACCCGCCTCAGCGCGGAGCAGGCGGCGCTGCTGAGCGGGCAGGTGCCGGGGGGGACGCACAACCCCACCGCGCGAACGATCTCCTACGGCCTGGAGCACGCCGGCCAGCGGGGCGACATCCTCGTGGTCTGCGCGGGTACCTCCGACCTGCCCGTGGCGGAGGAGGCGCTCGAGACGGCGCGGCTGATGGACAACCGGGTCGAGCTCATCGCCGACGTAGGCGTGGCGGGGCTGCACCGCCTCCTGGCCCACCGGGAGCGGATCGAGGCGGCACGCGTGCTCGTCGTCGTGGCGGGAATGGAAGGGGCGCTGCCGAGCGTCGTGGGCGGATTGGTCGGGGTGCCCGTGGTGGCCGTGCCCACCTCCGTCGGCTACGGCGCCAGTTTCGAGGGACTGGCGGCGCTGCTGAGCATGCTCAACAGTTGCGCCGCGGGCGTAACGGTGGTGAACATCGATAACGGCTTCGGGGCGGGCTATGCCGCCTCGCTGATCAACCAAATGCCCACGGCGGAATGAACCAGCTCAACGTTGGCTCCCCATGATTTGTGGCCGCCCGATACCCTCGTAGGACTCCCTAATGCCCAAGCAGATCCTGATCACCGACACCGCCTGGGCCTCCCTGGACATCGAGCGGGAAATTCTGGGGCCCCTGCCCGGCGAGCTGATCGTGGCCGAGACCGGCGACGAGGCCGAGCTGGTGAGCCTGGCGCCCCGGGCGGACGCCATCATGACCTGCTGGCAGCACGTCACCCCCGCGGTGATCGATGCGGCGCCCAACTGCCGCATCGTGGCCCGCTACGGCATCGGGCTGGACAACATCGCCGTGGCCCACGCGACCACCCTGGGTATTCCGGTGACGAACGTGCCCACGTTCTGCCTGGAGGAGGTGAGCGATCACGCCCTGGCGCTGATGTTCGCCCTCACCCGGCGGGTGGTGCGCTTCGACCGCGCCCTGCGCTCGGGCGATTATGCCGAGGTGCCGTTCCTGGGCATTCCGCGCATCGCGGGCATGACGCTGGGGCTGATCGGATACGGGAATATCGGCCGCGTGATGGCCCACAAGGCGCGGGGGCTGGGCATGAAAATCCTCGCCGCCGATCCGGCCGTGCCGGAACTTCCGGCGGAAGAAGGGCGGGCCTGCAGCCTGAAAACCCTGCTCGCCGAGGCGGACGTGGTGACGATCCACGCCCCCCTGAGCGAAGGGACGCGGGGCCTGATCTCCGACGAGGCCATCGCCGGCATGAAGGAGGGCACCTTCCTCATCAACACGGCGCGGGGGGGCATCGTCGAGCCGGATGCGGTGCTGCGGGGGCTGGAATCGGGGCGGCTGGCCGGCGCGGCGCTGGACGTGTATCCGTCGGAGCCGCCGGACCTGAGCCATCCGCTGTTCCAGCATCCCCACTTCATCGGCACCCCCCATGCCTCCTTCTACTCCGAGGCCTCGGTGCGCGATCTGCAATCCACCACGGCGGCCCAGGTGCGCCAGTGCCTGAGCGGCGAGACACCGGACAACATCGTCAATCCGGAATACACTCAGCATCCGTCCCGGTTTTAAGCTCCCAAAAACTTTCGTGGCAACGCCCGGCAGGGTTTCCTCAAGCGTCCGCCGACAGTTGGCAGCCTTCAGGCAGTGAGTTAGGATTGCACCCCAGTCGGAAACGGTAGCGTTGCGCTGGCGTAGCTCAGCCGTTCCAATTCGATTATCCGAGTAGGGGGCGCTTCACGGAGAATAGGCGACATGGCGCTCTTGAACGTCGGCGATTCCGCACCGGATTTCGCCATACCCAACCAGAATGGCATTACGACAGCGCTGGAGCAGTTCCGCGGCCACTACGTGGTCATGTGGTGGTATCCCAAGGCCGATACCCCCGGGTGAACCCTGGAGGGCAAAGGATTCCGTGACCGAATCCAAGATTTCACCTCCAAGAACGCCGTGGTCGTGGGCATGAGCTTCGACAAGCCCGCGGACAACCTGGCGTTTCAACAGAAGTTCTCCTTTCCCTTCGATCTGCTCTGCGACATGGACCGCAAGGTGGGCCTGGCCTACGGCGCCGCCGACACGGCGGAGGACGGCTACGCCAAGCGGATCAGCTACCTGATCGGGCCGGAGGGCAAGATCGAGCGGGTCTACGGCGAGGTCAAGCCCGCCGACCACCCGGAGGAAGTGCTGAAAGACCTGGGCTAAACGGGCCGCCGGGGCCGGAGCAGTGGAGGATCGGTGAGCGCCGCTGCGGAGGTTTGCGCGGATCGAGAGGAGCGATGGCCGCACCCAAACGGCAGGAGATGGCGGATCTGGCAGCGATATGGAAATCAGCGGCGGCCGCGGCGGCCGCCGTGACGGATAACCGGTAAGCCGCCCGTGACCACGCTCCCAAGTATGAACCGGCCGTCTATCCCCCGCTTCCCCGGCTTGCCGGTGGCCGGAGCCGTGCTGGCATGGCTGCTCTGGGCGCCTCCTTGCGCGGAGGCGGTGCCCGGCGTCAC
>JAPUJL010000038.1 GCA_027296185.1 SAR324 cluster bacterium
AGGATTCGTAGATCGTTTCCATGGCGCACTCGGTGCGATTCTCGAAGGACGCGGGACGATCGAGACCAGCCGGCTCCGATCAATGGGGCCGCGCTCCCGCAACAGACTACAACCCCCAGGCGGCCGAGGAAAGCCAGCGGCGGAGGAACGCTAGCGGCGGGCCGGTGCGCCCGCAGGGGCGACCGACCGGCTGGCGGCTCAGGCGCCCGGCTCGGGCCGGTAGGCGAGCTGGACGATGCGCCGCAACTCCTGCTCCAGTTCGGTGCGCTTGACCTCGAGCAGGTCGCGGACTTCCTGCTTGCGCAGAAAGAGGAAGAACACCCGCATATTGTCCAGGATGCGCTCCCTTTCCCGCCGGGCATACAGCGCCAGGGCCGCGGAGGGCGGCAGGGCCAGGGCGTAGAGCAGCGCCGGCGCGGCGCGGAGGGTGGCGTTCACCGCTACGGTCTGCCCGGCCCAGAACGCTCCGAAGATCCCCATGCCCAGGGCCGCCTTCGCCGTATCGTACCGATACCGGTCCGCCGCCAGGCGTGGCGCCAGGTACCCGGTGAGCAGATAGGGCACGATGGAATTCAGGGTGCCCCATGCCGCCAGGGGCAGCACGAGGCCAATCACGGCCAGGCTGCGCACCACGAAGCGCATCACCAGCGTAGGCGAATTGCTCACGGTGAGGTGGTAGTCGCTCACCCCGAACCGCTTGCAGAGCCGCTCGAACTGATGTAGCCGCCGCGCGGTGGCGGCGATTTGTTCCGGATACCGGCTCCTGACCCGGTGCAGAGTCTCCCCCAGCTTTTGCAGGGCACGGAAGCGCACCGTCAGGCTGCGGCGGCGGTACTTGCCCTGGCGCAGCCGGAAGAACCGCTCCACCCGCCGCATGAAGTCCTGCTCCTCCCAGGTCTCCGTGTTGAGGGTGACCCGCCGCAGGGCCTGATCGATGGCCGCCGTGATCCGCACCGCGGCCTCCTCCGGGGGCTCCCCCTCCCGCACGCCCACCTCCAGCGGCGGATGAAATCGCAGC
Source organism: SAR324 cluster bacterium (assembly GCA_027296185.1). GTDB lineage: Bacteria > SAR324 > SAR324 > SAR324 > JACQKK01 > JAPUJL01. The sequence continues at coordinate 1,019 of JAPUJL010000038.1, forward strand.
AGCACCTTGCTGCGGAACCGCCCCACGTCGGTGAAGTTGAGCCCCGCCGGCACCACCGCGGGCGCGCTGCCGGTGCGTTCCAGAGCCCCCAGGGCCAGCCGGGCGGCGCCGCTGCGCAAGGCGCGCAGGCTGGGATCGGCGTGGGTCTCGCCCTCGGGAAAGATCAGCAGCGCCCGCCCCGCCGCGAGCATGCGGTAGCACTGCTCGAACATGCCGGCATTGCGCGCCGGGTCGGCTTCCGCGTCCTGGCGCCGGTGAACCGGCACGGCTTGCATCACGGCGAGGAAGGGGCGCAGCAGCGGATTGCGAAACAGCCCGCTGCGGGCGAGGGGATGGACGTTGCGCGGAACCGCGGCCTGAATCACCACCGCGTCGATCAGGGCGTTGGGGTGGTTGGCGCAGAGCAGCACCGGCCCGTTGCGGGGCAGATGCTCCAGCCCGTTGACCTCGCAACTGCGGTAGAAGACGGTCACGACCGCCCGGCAAAACCAGCGCCACCCCGCCTGCAGGGGACGGACGCCGCCCCGGGCGATCCAGCGGAGCGGGCGGTCGAATCGAGCCATGGGGGAGACCTCCCCTCGGCGGTGGATGGGCGGGCACGGCGGCCCCCAAGGGAGCGGAGCCAATCTACATCACGGGGCGCCTGCCATTTCAATTCCCGCCCGGCGGGGGGGGCGCGCGATCCGCCGCCCCCTGGCTATCCGGTAGCCCCTTCCCGCAACGCCCGCTCGACGTGGTCCAGGCGGTCCTGTCCCCAGAACATCTCCCCGCCGACGAAGAACGTCGGGGCGCCGAAGACCCCACGGGAGACCGCCTGCTCGGTATTGGCCTTCAGCTCGTCCTTGATCGCCGGATCCGCCGTCCGCTCCATCAGGCCCCGGGCGTCCAGCCCCGCCGCCTCGAGTACCGCCACGATCGTTTCCGGCTGGCCCATGTCCCGGTTTTGCGTCCAGATCGCCTCGAACACGGCGGTGGAGTAGGGCTCCAGGATTTCGTCCCGCTGGGCCGCCACGGCGCCACGCATGAGGCCCAGGGTGTTGATCGGAAACGCGTCGTTGCTCCGAAACGGGACGCCCATGTGCCGGGCGCAACGCTCCAGATCCCGTCCCATGTATGCGCCCTTGGCCGGCACCGAAATGGGGCTGGAATTGCCCGTCGCCTTGAACACGCCCCCCAGCAGCATGGGGCGATGGACGATGGCCGCTCCGGTGCGCGCCGTCAGACCGGGCAACTGGGTCCAGGCCAGGTAGGAAGCCGGGCTGCCGTAATCGAAGTAGAACTCGACTTGCTGGGTCATCGGACGATTCTCCGTTCACTCATGATCGCGTTCCGTCCCGCACTCGCGCCCCTGGATAGCGGCGGTGGGTCACGTATTCGGGTCGACCCGGATCATGCGCTTGCCGGTATTGTCGCCGTAGAGCACGCCGATCAGGGCGCGCGGGGCCTGCTTCAGCCCGTCGACGATGTCCAGGCGGTATTGAATGTGCCCTTCCCGCACCCATTGTAGCAGTTCCCGCTCGGCCTCCTGGCGGCGGTCGTAGTGATCCATCACGATGAAGCCCTGCATGGTCAGCCGGCGCACGATCAGCAATCCGGGGAGGCCCATGGGGCTCGGGGCGCGCTCCGCCTTGTCGTACTGGGAGACCGCACCGCAGCAGACGATGCGGCCGTGCAGCCGCATCTGCAGCAGCGCGGCCTGCAGCGTGTCGCCGGCCACGTTGTCGAAGTACACGTCGATCCCGTCCGGACACGCCGCCCGCAAGCCCTGAGCGAGCTCTTCGCGCTTGTAGTTGATCGCCGCGTCGAACCCCAGCTCCCGGAGCCATTCGCACTTCTCGTCGGTGCCGGCGATGCCCACCACGCGGCAGCCCTTGATCTTGGCGATCTGTCCCGCCACCGAGCCCGTGGCTCCGGCGGCGCCGGAGACCACCACCGTCTCGCCCGGCTGGGGCTTGCCGATGTCCAGCAGGCCGAAGTACGCCGTCTTCCCCGTGAGCCCCAGGACGTTCATCCACAGCTCCAAGGGCGCATCTCCCTCCAGCCGATGGAGCTTGTCCCCCGGCAGGACGGCGTAGTCCTGCCAGCCGGCCTCGCATTCGACGATGTCGCCGGCCGCCAGTCCGGAAAACTTGGACTCGACCACGCGCGCGATGGTGAAGCCCGCCATCACCTGACCCGGCAGCACGGGATCGCGGTAGCTGCCCCCTTTGTTGATCCAGCCCCGGTTGGCGGGGTCCAAAGACAGGTACAGCACGCGCACCAGGACTTCCCCCGCGGCCGGTTTCGGCACGGGCGCTTCCTGCCAGGTGAAATTCGATTCCTGCAGGGCCCCCTCGGGATGATGGGCCAGCAGGTACTGGTGGTTGATGGATTCCATGGCCTTTCGCACCTTCGAGATGCCCCGATTGGGGCTCCGCATCGGGCAGCCCCGGGAGTTCGGAAAGCTCGCCGCTCCTGAAACGATCGGGCGCCCGAACCGCGTTCGACTCCTGTCGCCTTAGCTGGAATCGCGCCGTGGCGCAAGTTCAGGGTGCGGCCCACGCTCGCCGGATTCGTGTCCGATCCGCCGGGGGCAGGCCGATTCCCCGAAGCCGCCGGCTAACCGATGGCGGGAACCCCCAACCGATGCTAGGTTTGGCATGGAATGACCGGCTTCCGGTCAACAGGCGTAACCGCCAGGGCCTTTCCCAATCGCGGATGTCCCGAGCGATGCCGTTCCGCCGTTGACCGAATGGCTCGCTCGGGCGGCCCTGGCGAGCGGCAAATCCCCGCTGCGATTTCGCACATGAGATGGCTTCCCTTCCCACGATCCGAAGCGTGAACAAGGCGCAACCCGGAGACCAGCGGTGACCTGGAACCAGCCCTGGGCGTTCGCCGCGTTGCTGGCCCTGCCACTGCTCTGGTGGTGGGCCGGGCGCACGATTCGGGGCAGCCGCTCGCCGTGGTGGCGGCTGGTCTATGGATTCCGCATTCTGTGCCTGCTGCTCATGGCCGGTGCGCTCGCGCAGCCGGTTTGGTGGAGCGTGGAGCGCCGCACCGACTGGCTGTTTCTGGTGGACCGGTCGGCCAGCATCGCCCCCGCCTCCGCCGAGTGGATGGACGGCTATCTCCAGCGGGCCCGGCAGGCGCTGCAGCCGGACGACCGGCTGGGCGTGGTCTCCTTCGGCGCCGACACCAGGCTGACCCTGCCCCTGGGCAGCCCGGCGCGTCCGATGCGGAACGGCGACGGCCCCGATCCGGGCGCGACGGAGCTCAATGGCGCCATCGCGGCCGCACTGGCGGAGCTGGGGGAATCCGGCAGGCGGCGCATCGTTTTGCTCACCGACGGCAATGCCACCGCCGGAGACGGTGCCGAGGGCGGTCCGGAAGCCATCGCCGAAGTCGTTGCCCAAGCGGCGCGGCGGGGGGTGAGCATCTATCCCCTCGTGCCGCCGCACCAAGGGGCGGCGAAGGAGGTCGCCCTCCGGCGGATCGTTCTTCCGCCGCGGGTGAGGCCCGGCGAGGCGTTCCAGGTGGCCGTAACCGCCTACAGCTCCGTGGCGGCGGATGCCGAGCTGGAGTTCCGGTTCAACCGCACCACGCTCCACAAACGGGTGCGCCTGCAGCCGGGGCGGAACGTGTTTCATGCCGAGTTCACCGCGGAGGAGGCGGGGCTGCAACCGGTGGAGGCCATCGTCCGCAGCCCGGGCGACCGGCTGATCGAGAACAACCGCCTGCTGCGGCTCCTGGCGGTCGAGGGCGGAACGCGGGTGCTGCTGGTGCGCGACAATGCGGAGCACTCCCTGCCCCTGGTGCGGGCGCTGGAGATCGAGAACTTGCGGGTGGCGGCCATCGGCCCGGAGGATTTCCCGCGCTCCCTCTCCGAGCTGTTGCCCTACGACGTGTTGCTGTTCGACAACGTCCCCGCGCCGGCGTTTTCCACCGATCAGATGGAACTGATCCAGGTATTCGTCGAGGAATTCGGCGGCGGGTTCGCCATGGTGGGCAGCGACCGCAGCTTTGGCGCGGGCGAGTACAGCCACACCGCCGTGGAGCGCATCCTGCCGGTGGACATGGAGGTGCCCGAGCGGCGGGAGATTCCCTACATCGCGTTGATGATGGTGATCGACAACTCGGAAAGCATGGAAGGGCGGGTCGCCAATGCCCGGGTGGGTTCCAAGCTCGAAGTCGCCAAGCTGGCCTCCTACTCGGCCATCGAGCTGTTGCGGCCGACGGACCGGGTGGGGGTGGTCTCCTTTAATTCCACCGCCACCCGCACCGTGCCCATGGCCCAGGTGAAGGACCTGGGTCCGATCCCCCGCATTCTCGAGCCCCTGGCCGCCGAAGGCGGCACCGACCTCTACGCGGGGCTGGAGGCGGCGGTGGAAGACCTGCGGGCCATCCGCGCGTTCAAGCGGCACATCATCGTCCTGTCCGACGGGGTCACCCGTTACCGGAAGTTCGACGATCTGGTGAAGTCGGCGGCGCAAGAGGGGATCACGCTGAGCACCGTCTCGTTCGGCTATTGGGGCGACAAGCAGTTGCTCCGCCGCTTGGCCTCCTGGGGTCAGGGGCAGCATTACCACACCAAGGACCCGACCCAGATTCCGAGCATTTTCACCAAGGAAGCGACCCGCATCGCCCGGAATATCCTCGAGGAAGTGGAATTCCAGCCCCTGCCCCTCGACGCGGATCACGAGATTCTCCGCGGAATTTCCGCCGAATCCCTGCCCGTCCTGCGGGGGTTCGTGTTCACCACGGCCAAGGCCGGCGCCGACGTCGTGATCGCCGCGCCCCACCGGGCACCGCTGCTGGCGGTCCAACGGTTCGGGCTGGGGCGAACGGTCGCCTTCAGCTCGGACCTCTCCACGGCCTGGGGCAAGCACTGGGTGGATTGGCCCCAGTACCCGCGGTTGGTGGCGCAGATGGTACGCTGGGCGGAACGGCGCACCCTCAAGGGAGAACTACAGGTGCGCGCCAGCCTGCAAGACGGCGTGGCCGTGGTCGTCGCGGATGCCTACGGCGTGGGCGGGCATTACCTGAACGAGGCCCAATTGCACATGCGGGTGGACTTCCCGGACCGCACCTGGCGGGACGTGAAATTCGCTCAGGTGGCACCGGGGCGCTACCGGGCCGAGTTTCCGGCGCGGCAGGAAGGGGGCTACCGGCTCGCCGTGGCCGGGCGCGGCGGCAGCGAGGGGCTGGCCCCGAAGCTGTTGGGATTCGCCGTCCCCTACCCCCCCGAGTACGCCACGACCGAACCGAACCCGGCCC
>JAPUJL010000380.1 GCA_027296185.1 SAR324 cluster bacterium
CGGTACTTCCTCACCGAGCCGGGGCTGCCGATCGCTTGTCGTTCCGGCCCCGCACGCATATTGCGACCCGGTTCCAGTGATACGGCCAGGTATGGCCCTCGCTTTCCGCCGCGTGCTAACCGCTGAATAATCAGCGGCCCCTATGCCCGCTGAACGCCCACGCCCCTGTTGAGCCGCGACGGATAAGGTGGTATAGCAAGAGGCGGCTCCGCCCGCGCTCGATCCGGTTGTCCGGCCATGCACGCAATTTCCAACTGCTTCGCATAATCCAGCCTATGAAGAAGACCAACGTGCTGATGATCATGTCTGACCAGCACAACCGCAAGGTGTTGGGGTGTTACGGCAATCCCCTGGTGAAAACGCCCCACCTGGACCGTCTGGCCGCGCGGGGCACCCTGTTCACGGACGCCTATTGCAACTCGCCGATCTGCGTTCCTTCCCGCGCCAGCTTTGCCACTGGGCGCTACGTCCATCAGATCCGCTACTGGGACAACGCGGATCCGTACGACGGCAGGCTCCCGGCCTGGGGGCACCGTCTCATGGCTCGAGGCCACCGTGTGACCTCCATCGGCAAGCTGCACTATCGCGAGACACTGGATCCCAACGGCTTCGACGAGGAGATCCTTCCCATGCACGTGGTGGACGGCACCGGAGACCTGCTCGGCCTGATCCGGGACGGTCTGCCCCGCCGGAACAAGGGCCTGAACTACGTCAAGGAAGCCGGCGGCGGTGAATCGACCTACACGCGCTACGACCGGGAGATCCTCGGCGAGAGCCTGAGGTGGTTGAAAGAGGAGGCGCCCAGGCACACCGATAAACCCTGGGTGCTGTTCGTCTCCTTCGTCTGCCCGCACCCGCCCATGATCGCTCCCGAACCCTTCTACCGGCTCTATCCCCACGATCGCGTGCCGCTGCCCGTCCAGTACTGGACGGAGGCCTCCCTCCATCCGGCGGTGGAAGCGTTCCGGGATGCCGCTTATTGGGAACGGCTGGACGAGGCCGCCGTCCGCAAGGCCGTTGCCGCCTACTACGGGCTGGTCAGCTTCCTTGACGACAACATCGGCACGCTGCTGCAGACCCTGGCGGATCTCGGTCTGGCCGACGATACGCGCATCATCTATACCAGCGATCACGGAGAGAACCTGGGCAATCACAGCCTGTGGGGCAAGAGCGTAATGTACGAGGATTCTGCCGGCGTGCCCATGATCGTGGCGGGGCCGGACATTCCCGAAGGGGAGGTGGTGACGGCTTCGGTCTCGCTGGTCGATTGCCATCCCACGCTGCTGGATGCTGTCGGCGCGGTGCCCAACGAGGAGGAGGCCACGCTCCCCGGCCATTCCCTGTTCTCTCTCGCGCACGGCGAACGCCCGCCGCGCACACTGTTCTGCGAGTACCACGCCGCCAATTCGACGACGGGCACCTACATGATCCGTCACGGGCAGTACAAGTACGTCCATTACGTCAAGTACCGTCCCCAGCTCTTCCACCTGGGCGACGATCCCGACGAAGAGCGCGACTTGGCCGGAGTAGAGGCCTCTGGGCCGCTGCTGGCCGAATGCGAGGCAAAGTTACGGGCCGTCGTGGATCCGGAAGCTGCCGACGCGGCGGCCAGGGCGGATCAGGCCGAGACGATCGAGCGTCACGGTGGCCGCGAGGCGATTATTGCCAGGGGCACGTTCGGCTACACGCCCGCACCGGGCGAGGTCCCGGATTATAAGTAGGATTGCGGGCGCTGAGCAGCCGGCATCCCATTCATCCTCAAGGCATTCGGGAGGTGCAATGACGGATCCCGCCAATCTGATCTACTTTCAGTCGGACAATCACAATTACCGGCTGCTGGGCTGCTACGGGCACCCCCTGGTGCAGACGCCCCACCTGGACGCCCTGGCGCGGCGGGGCACGCGCTTCGCCAACAGCTACTGCGCGAGCACGCTCTGCTGCCCCTCCCGCGCCAGCATCGCTACCGGGCGCTATCCGCATCAGACGGGATATTGGGACAACGCCATCGCCTACGACGGGCGCGTCCCCAGTTGGATGCGCCGCCTGCGCGAGCAGGGACACGCCGTCGTCTCGGTGGGTAAGCTGCACTTCCGCAGCGAGGAGGCGGACAACGGGTTCTGCGAGGAGATCGTGCCCATGCACCTGGTGGATGGCGTGGGTGGCCTGATCGGGCTATTGCGCTACAGCGACGAGCCGCCCAAACACGGCCAGTGGGAGCTGTACATGGAGGAAACCGGCGTGGGCGCCACGGCCTATCAGGCGTACGACCGGGAGATTACCCGGCAGGCGATCGGATGGCTCAACCGGCACGGCCGTGGGGGCGGCAAGCCCTGGACGCTGTTCGTCTCCTACGTCAGCTCCCATCCCCCCTTCACGATTCCCCAGCGCCTGATGGACCTCTACCCGCTGGAGCGGATGCCGCTGCCCGTGCGCTTTCGGCCCGAGGAACGCCCGAACCACCCGGCCCTGCGGCACCTGCGGCACGTCAAGGGATGGCGGGAGATGACCGATGAGGCCACCCTGCGGCGCATCGCGGCCGCCTACTTCGGCCTCGTCACGCACCTGGACGAGCAGATCGGCGAGGTGCTGGCGGCGGCGGATTCGCTGGGCCTGCTCGCCAACACGCGGTTGCTGTACACCACCGACCACGGGGAGAGCTACGGCCATCACGGCCTGTTCGGCAAGGGGCACTTGTACGAGCACGCTGCCCGCGTGCCGCTGATCATGAGCGGCCCCGGAGTCCCCGCCGGCCGGGTCGTCGAGCAGATCACCTCGCACGTGGACCTGTTTCCCACGCTGGTGGCCGGCGCGGGGGCACGCCTGAACGAGGCGGATGGCGACCTTCCCGGCATTTCCCTATGGCCGGCCCTCGGCGGGCAGGAACGCCCCAGAACCGGCTTCTGCGAGTACCACGCCACCGGCTCCAAGAGCGCGGGCTTTCTCCTGCGGGAAGGCGACGACAAGCTGGTCTATCACGTGGGCATGCCCAGCCAGTTGTTCGATCTGAGGGCCGATCCGGAGGAGACCCGCGATCTGGTCGAGCTGGGCGGCGCCGGGGAGGAGGCGCAGCGCCTGGAAGCCCGGCTGCGGGAACGGCTCGATCCGGAGGAGGTGGACCGGCGGGCCAAGTCCGACCAGGAGGCCCACGCCGAAAAGCACGGCGGCTACGAGGCAATCCGCCAGCGGGGCGACTTCGTGTACACGCCGCCGCCAGGGGTGGAGGCGAAGTTCCTTGCGGACGACGCTCCGGCTCCCTGATCCGGGCGCACCGCCGCACACCCGTCGCACGGTGCTGCCGAATAAAGCGGCTGTGGAATAAAGCGTGTGGAATAGTCCGCACGCCGCCACGATTCCGATCGTGCCGCGCGGGGTCAGGCTACTTGATGCCCCCGATGGTCAGGCCCGCCGCCAACTGTTTTTGAATGAACAGCACGATGACGAACACCGGGAGGGTGACCAGGGTCGCCGCCGCCATCAT
>JAPUJL010000381.1 GCA_027296185.1 SAR324 cluster bacterium
ACCTGTTCGATTACCTGATCGACCAGCTGCTTGACGCCTACGGCCTGGGTTGAGTGCCGGGAACCGCCTCCACCGCCCCGCGCGGCGGATCGGCCGGGCTCCCCAAAATTCCCCGCATCTGATAAGACTCCGCTGATTCCCCGGCGGCCTGCCCAGCGGCCGTAGCGGCGGCCTGCCCAACGGCCGTAGCGGCGGCGGCGGGAGGCGCGCGTGCCGGGGCTAACCGATACTCCCATGCCCGCCCGGCGGAGTTCGTCCATGCCCATCGATCCGTCATCCGATACGCCAACCGGTCCCGCGGCCGATTCGGCCGCCGAGCGCCGCGCCGCGGAACCCGTGGACGTGAAGCGGGCGCTGGGGATGTACCGAGTCATGTGCCGCATCCGGGCTTTCGAGGAGCACGCCCTGGAGCTGCTCAAGGCGGGAGAGCTGCCGGGGGTGATCCATCCATCGATCGGCCAGGAGGCCGTCCCCGCAGCGGTCTGCGCCAGCCTGGAGCCCGGCGACTACGTGACGAGCACCCACCGCGGCCACGGCCATGCGCTGGCCAAAGGCGCCGATCCGGCGGCGATGATGGGCGAGTTGTTCGGCCGGGCCAGCGGGGCCTGCAAGGGCAAGGGCGGCTCCATGCACATCGCGGATTTCTCCATCGGCATGCTGGGCGCCAACGGCATCGTGGCGGCGGGCATCCCCATCGCCGTAGGTGCCGCGCAGGGGATCAAGCTCAAGGGCGAGGCGGCCATCGTGGCCTGCTTCTTCGGCGATGGGGCCGTGAACCGCGGGCCATTCCTGGAGGGGTTAAACTGGGCGGCGGTCTACCGCCTGCCGGTGCTGTTCGTCTGCGAGGACAACGGCTTCGCCGCCTTCACCCGCGGAGCCGCCACCACCGCCGGTTACGGCGCGGCGGCGCGGGCGGAGAGTATCGGTCTGCGGGCGGAAAGCGTCGACGGCAACGACGTGCTCGAGCTGGACGCCACCGTGCGGGAATTCGCCGCGGAGGTGCGCGGGGGCGAGGGGCCGCGCTTCATCCACGCGAAAACCTACCGCGTCACGGGCCACACCTCCTTGGACAAGGCCGATTACCGTAGCGTCGCCGAGGTGGCCCTGGCCCTGGCCCGGGATCCCCTGAAGCGCCTGGCCCGCGAGCTGGGCGAACAGGGGGTGGAGGCGGAGATCTTCGAGACCATCGAGGCCAAGGAGCGGGATGCGATCCAGCAGGCCGTGGAGGCCGCCCGCGCCGCGCCCTGGCCCGAGCCGGAAAGCGCCTTCGAGGACGTGCAGGATCAGGGGGCGCCGCGATGACTCGCATGAGCTTTGTCGAGGCCGGCCACACCGCGCTGGCCGAGGAGATGCGCCGCGATCCCGCGGTATGGGTGTTGGGGGAGGACGTCGCCCACGGGGGGCTGTACGGCCAGTACAAGGGGCTGGCCAAGGAATTCGGCACGCAGCGGCTGATCAGCACGCCCATCTCCGAGGCCACCATCATGGGCGCCGGGCTGGGCGCCGCGCTGGTGGGCACCCGCCCGGTGATCGAGATGCGCATGACGGATTTCGCCCTGTGCGCCATCGACGAGCTGGTCAACCAGATCGCCAAGGTGCGCTACATGTTCGGCGGTCAGGCGCGCGCCTCGCTGGTGGTGCGGATGCCCCACGGCATGGTGCGCAATTCCGCCGCGCAGCATTCCCAGTGCCTGGAGGCGTGGTTCGCTCACGTGCCGGGGCTGGTCGTCGTCGCGCCCGGCACTCCGGCGGATGCCGCGGGGCTGCTCAAAGCGGCCATCCGCAGCGACGATCCGGTGGTCTTCCTGGAGCCCAAGGCGCTCTGGCAGCAAGAAGGCGAGGTGCCGGAAGACACGGAGCCGATCCCTTTCGGCACCGCCCGTATCGCCCGGGAAGGCGGCGAAACCACCCTCGTCACCTGGTCCACCGCCCTGGGACCGGCTCTGCAAGCCGCCGAGGAGGCGGCGGCCGAGGGCATGGCCGTGGAGGTGCTCGACCTGCGGAGCATCTGGCCGTGGGACGTGGAGGCGGTGGTGGAATCGGTGCGGCGCACCCGGCGGCTGCTCGTGGTTCACGAGGCGGTCACCACGGGCGGGTTCGGCGCCGAGGTGCTGGCCACCGTCGCCGAGCGGCTGGCGGGCGAATCGGCGCTGCGGCTGCGCCGGCTGGGGGCGCCGCGGGTGCCGGTGCCCTTCTCCCCACGGCTGGAGGACGCAATCCGGGTGGATGCCCCCGACGTGCTCGATGCGCTGCGGACCCTCTGCGCGGATTGAGCGCGGACCGCTCGAGTCCGCAGCCGCTCACCCGGCCCCGGTCAGCTGGCGGCGGCGAGCACCTGGTTGGATATGAACTCGATGGTGTTGCCGTCGGGATCCTCGAAGTAGACCACCGCCTTGCCGGCGTTGTTGCCTTCCGGGATGATCGTCCGCTCCCCGGCCAGCTTGGCGCCACCGGCCAGGGCGCGCTTCAGCATGACGTCGAAGTCGTCCACGTTGAAGCAGACGTGGGCGCTCCCCACGTTGCAGGTGCGCGTGTCGATTTTCGCGCCCGCGGGCGCCGCGTACTCGATGAGTTCCACCACACAGTTCGAGGCGCCCATGAAGGCGATCTTGAGGGAGGCGCCCTGGATGCCCGTCACCTTCGAGGAGAATTCCGGGCCCCGGGTCCATTGGCCCTTCAGCTCCAGCCCCAGGGTGTTGTGGTAGAAATCCACCGACCGCTCCAAGTTGGAAACGGTGAACGACATGTGATTCATGCGGGTGATCATCGTAGCGCTCCTGTTGACCTGAATATCGTCAGTGCCCTATCCGCGGCGGAACCCGCGCCCCGGCGGGCGTGCGCCGGTCATGCCGACGAACCCACCATGGGCTTGACGTGACACGCGGGATGGGCCTCCGAGAGTTGATGCGCTCGGGGCAGTTCCGGCGATTTGGTTACCGGACCCCGCCTTTGCCGAACCATTCGACAATGAGCTGAAACGTGCCGTCTTTGGCCGAGGGAAGATACGTTGCGTAGTAGGTTCCCGATCCCGTGGCCTCCCGATATCTCCCGGATCCACCGGTAATTTGCCAGCGACCCGCGCCGCTCACGCCCGGCTTACTCTTTCGTTCGACCGTCAGGTAGACCTCGTCGCCCTCGGCATCTACGATTACGCAGTGGCCGAATAGCCGGCTTGTGTCCCCCACGACCTCGCTCACGATCGGGCAAAAGAGAGAGGTGCGGTGCAGGAATCCCTCTTCGCCCACACGCTCCATCGCACAGAAAAAGTCGAGCCGAGACATCGACTGGTCGCCAAACCGGATCGTCTCCTTCGTGACGCCGTGGCAACCGCTTCTCCAGAGGATCGAGTCCTCCTGGCTCTCCGCCCCTGGTGCGGCAACCAACACGAGTGCCAGTGCAACTGGAAACAAAACGAGTCTTCTCGCATTCACGCTAGACACCCAGTCGAGGCGTTCTCCGCCGGACTCGCCGAGCCAATTGGTTCACAGCCGGCGGCCCATCCACATACGGGGCGAACCACTTGAAGGGCTCGCCTGGGTCGATCCGCTCCCACCTTGCCAGAACCCGGCCCGATTTTCGAGCCCCGCCCAAGGCCCAGCCCCGAGTCGCCCATCACAGTTCGGAGTCAGCAAATGATTGCCCCGGTGGGCAGCCCGGCGACGGGGCGCAATTCCCGCTCGATCCCGGTGCGCTTCACCTCCATGGCACGGTGGGGGGCCCACGTGCACGGGAAGACGAAGAAAACGCGCATGTGTTCCGGGATGCGGTCACGGGCCCGGCGGCAGCGAGGCCGCCGATCTTCCCTCAGTTTTCGACCGGTTTGGGAGGAGAACGTACCGAATTCGGCCTGTTTCGATCCGTTTCGATCGAAAGAAAAGGTAGCCAGGCATCGCCCGACTCACTGAAATCCAAGTGCAGATGAGGGGGATCGAACCCCTGACCCCGACACTGCCAGCGTCGTGGCTATCTCGCTGGTTTTGCTAGACTTGTGGGATCGGCCCCCGTGCGATTGGTGGAGGCTGCGGATCGGTGGGTGCACGGCGGCTAGCACACAGGGATGTGGGAGGGGAAGAGTTGGAACGATCACGCTAGCCACGCAATAACAATCCCCGCCACCTGGGGTCGTCGCAATTATGAACTTTCTTATACCACGCCCTTAAAGCACGCGTAGTTCTGCGCGGCCGTAGGCGATTCGATTTCTTGATCTAGCACCACCAAGCATTCTGCACTTTTGAATCCGGCACGGCGCAAAATTGCGATATGTTTTGCTATCTCAAATCGGCCCGGCTCATATTCGTATATGGCCTTATCAGGCTTGATGAAGTCTCCGTTCAGCAACAACCCCCCGTCTTGAAGTACTTGCGCGGAGCTCTTATAGACCACTTCGACGTTCTCTTGGCTACCAAGATCGTGCAACGTCCAGGTTGAAACGATGGCATTAACTGGTGTAGGGATGTCCGCCCACCAATTATCCTTTACGAGATCGGCCTGAACATAGGTGACTCGGGCTGAATGCGGACTCAGCCTTTGCCGCGCAATATCGAGCATTGGACTAGAAAAATCGACACCATAATATTGAATCTCGGGCATCATCCTCAGTAGATGATCAGCTAAGTATCCAGGGCCGATCCCAAGTTCGACTACACAACTCTTTAGCGGAAATCGTGATTTCAGCTCCGAAAGAATGATATTGAACAACTCAAGGCGTTCGGGTGTCGGTACGAAGCGATCAGCCCACCCCGCGACGAATTGTTCGTCATGGAATTCGTGATGCGCACCTATAACTTCATTCATTATTCCGTTGTTCCTTTTTGCGTATACCGACATTTCCCAGATGGAGCCGCCAGTACCGCCCCATGCAAACGCCCCGTTCACAGCACAGCGGTAGCACGGGCGGGTATGAGAGGGAAGGGATGGTTGCGGAATCTGCAATGGCTATGCCGTGCCCCACGGCTGCACGGGCTTGTGTGACGTTGGGTGTGATCGTTTTGGTCGCGTTCAGGTGCAACTGGCTTGTTCATACCAGACACAAAAAACCCCGGCCATGACCAGAGTCATGCCGGGGCTCCATGCGATCTACTACCCGTTGTTATCAGGCGATGCGAACGCCCGCAGCGGCTGGCCCTTTGGGCCCCTCCTCAGCGGAAAACTCGACTGCCTGTCCCTCGTTAAGGGTGCGGAAGCCTTCCATCTGGATTTCGGATTGGTGGAAGAACAGGTCTTTGCCGCCATCGTCCGGGGTGATGAAGCCGAAGCCTTTGGATTCATTGAACCACTTTACTTTGCCTTGCATAAGACTCTCTTTTAACTCAGGAAACGCCCAAATGCCCTTGAACTCCGGGCACCCCTAATTACGGAATTGTAATGGTCAGGGAGCAGCTCCAGGTGAGGAATTGACGATAGCACCCAGAGAACATATTCACCAGATAAATTACTGCGTGTCTCGGAAAGTTCCACGCCTGAACAAATATATAAACCGGCATTTGCCAGATGGAGCCACCAGAACGCTAGGAAGACCGCTCGACCTTCGTAACCTCGATTTTGGAAGTGGTTTTCATCTCATTCCGGTGGTTCGAATGTGGCCTGGCCAATCCCGAGTTGATTCGATCCCGGATGAATGATCGCTCCACACGCCAGGCTAATATTTGTCGAGTGGCGGAGCCGCGAACCAAACCCCGCTCTCGCACTGTTCGCTACTCAGTCACAGCAGGTTGAAGGCGGAAATTTGGACATGCTTGCTGTATCCAGCCGCT
>JAPUJL010000382.1 GCA_027296185.1 SAR324 cluster bacterium
GAAAAGCTGGGAGAGTTGCAGGACTGGATCGAAGGGCTCGGGCCGGTAGGGCCGGTGGTGTTTCTGGGACTCTATATCCTGGCCGTCGTGGCCGCGATCCCGGGCTCCGCAATCACGCTGGCGGCGGGGGCGCTCTTCGGCACGGTGTTGGGGGTGATCCTGGTCAGCGCCGGGTCCACCGTCGGGGCGACCCTGGCTTTTCTCATCGCCCGCTACTTCGCCCGCGACGCGGTAGGCAAATGGGCCTCGCGCAACGAGAAGTTCGCGCGCCTGGACCGCCTTACCGAGCGTCACGGCGCGGTCATCGTCGCCGTCACGCGCCTGGTGCCGCTGTTCCCCTTCAATTTGCTGAACTATGGATTCGGTCTGACCCGGGTGCGGCTGTGGACTTACGTCTTCTGGTCGTGGCTGTGCATGCTGCCGGCCACGGTGGTCTATGTCGCGGGAGCGGACGTCCTGACCCGGGCGCTGACCGAAGGGGACGTCCCTTGGCCGCTGGTGGGGGTGCTCGCGGCGGTGCTCGTGCTGACCCTGCTGCTCGCGCGCTACATGCGCGGTTACCTGAAGAAGAAGGAGCTGGAGTCGGATGGAAACGGCACTCGTGACTCCGCTGGATGAGTTCAACCAGGCGCTGCTGGCCAACGTCCACCCCCCCGGCTGGGTCAATCCCGAGCCGAAGCCCTGGTACCACCTGGTGGTCGTGGGCGCGGGTGCGGGCGGGCTGATGGCCGCCATTGGCGCCGCTTCCGTGGGGGCGCGGGTGGCCATCGTCGAGCGCGCCCTGCTGGGGGGCGATTGCCTCACCGTGGGCTGCGTGCCCTCCAAGAGCCTGATCCGGTCCTCCCGGGCGGTGCGGGAGGTGGAACGGGCGGAGCGCTTGGGGGTGCCGGTCTCCGGGGTGCCGCAACCGGATTTCGGCGCGGTGATGCGCCGCATGCGGCGCCTGCGCTCCCAGATCAGCGAGAACGACTCGGTGCACCGGCTCACGGCGCTGGGCGTGGATGTCTTCCTGGGGCAGGGGGCCTTCACGGCGCCCCGCACGCTGGAAGTGGATGGCAAGCGGCTGCAGTTCAAGAAGGCCGTGATCGCCACGGGCGGGGGCCCCTTTGTGCCGCCCATTCCCGGGCTGGAAGAGGCGGGCTACCGCACCAACGAGACCCTGTTCGATCTCACCGAGCTGCCTAGGCGCCTGCTGGTGCTGGGGGCGGGGCCGATCGGCAGCGAGCTGGCCCAGGCCTTCCGCCGCTTCGGCTCGGAAGTGACGGTGGTTGCCAAGGATCCGGATTTCCTGCCCCGCGAGGACGCGGACGCCGCGCAGATCCTCCGCCGGCAGTTCGAGCGCGAGGGGATCGCGTTTCATTTCGAGGCGACCCTCTCCAAGGTGGAACGGGCCGGAGCGGCCAAGCGCGCCGTCGTGAGCGGTCAGGGGGAGGAGCGCACCCTCGAGGTGGACGAGATCCTGGTGGCCGTGGGGCGCGTGGCGAATTTCGGGGAGCTGGGCCTGGAGGCGGCCAACGTGGCGGTGGAAAACCGGCGGGTGCGCGTCTCTCCGACCCTGCGAACGAGTAACCCGCGTATCTACGCCGTGGGGGACGTGTGCCTGCCCCTGCAGTTCACCCACCTTTCGGGCACCACGGGGATGCTGGCGGTGCGCAACGCCCTGTTCCGGGGGCGCAACCGGTGGACCGACCTGGTCGTGCCCTGGTGCACCTACACCGAGCCGGAGATCGCCCACGTGGGAATGTACGAGCGGGAAGCCAAGGCCCAGGGCCTCCGGGTGGATACTTTCGTCCGGCACTTGGCCAAGGTGGACCGCGCCAGTCTCGACGGCGACGACGAGGGCTTCGTCAAGATTCACGTCCGCAAGGGCAGCGACCGCATCCTGGGCGCCACCATCGTGGCCCGCCACGCGGGCGAGATGATCAGCGAGCTCACGCTGGCGATCAACGCCGGCATCGGCCTCAAGCGGGTCGTTGCGACGATCCATCCCTATCCCACCCAATCCGAGGCGATTCAGCAGACCGGCGGAGCCTATTACCGCAGCAAGCTCACCCCCTTCACCCGCCGGCTGCTCGGGTTCCTGTTGCGCCTGCTGAATTGATACCGGGTAGCGCTGGGAGGCCCCGCGCTCCCATCGAGCCCGCCGAAAGCCATTCCGGCACCGTTTGATGCTCGGGCGCGCATTGGATAGGATGCTGCCCAACCATGCCCCAGCGCGGAGGCGAATTGAGGACAGCCCAGCGCGGAAGTGCATTGAGGACAGCCCCGCGCGGCGCCCCGGTGCCCATCCGGGCGGAATTGGATTGACCCGCATCGTCTTCGCTCTGGGCGTGGCTGCGGTATTCGCGGCCCCATCGCCGGCCCTCTCCGTGGAGAGCTTCGGCGCCAACCTGCTCTACGCGCCGCGGCCCAATTGCCTCACGGCGGGGGCCGTGTTCGCTGTCGCCCGCTCGTGGGGCCTTGGACCTTATGCGGAGACGTGCCGCATTCGGGACGATTCGGACGTGCTGCTCGAATCCGGCAGCGGGGGCGTGTTGTCCTTCTTCCGATTCGGCGGGCGGGTGTTCACCAGCGGCTGGACCCTGGTCAACGTGCTGGCGGTGGAGGCCCGGCAACTGGAATCCGAAGGAGGCTCCGATGGGTCGGCCACGTTCGCCCGCCTCGACGCGATCCTCGGCTACCAGTGGGTGTGGGGGTTCGGCTTCAACCTCTTCGCCGGCGCCGGCGCGGGATACGCCGCGGAGATAAGCCGGGAGCGCAACATCTC
>JAPUJL010000383.1 GCA_027296185.1 SAR324 cluster bacterium
ATATCTCGGCCAATACTGGAATCCGGAACAGCGCAGGGTCCATCTCGCCGGCAAGGGCGACGGCGCCGTTCACGACCTGACGCCGCACCTGCCCTACCCATCGGCCAGGCAACAGTTGGGTGAGAGTTGCGGCGGCCAAACCGCCTACCCGCTGCTCCAGGAATCCGCGCCCTTCCCCACCGCCCAGGCCGTGCTGGAGGCGGAAGCGCGGGGCGTGCCGGTGCCCGATCTGCTGGGCCCCGTCTGGGAAGCCGCACAGCGCCAGGGCCACCCACTTGACGAGTCGGCGCTGCTGCGCGAGCCGCACGCGGAGCAGGCCCATCTGATGGCCTGCATCATTCCTCTGCGCGCCCAGGCGTTCGGGGTGACCTACGAGAATTCCTCCCTGGAACGGACGGCGGAGGGGCAAAAGGCGGACTATGGCTACGTTTACCGGAGCGTCCGCGAGCGGGGGGAGCGGTGCGAAGTGTTCATCAAGGGCACCCGGGCGTCGCACTTCTTCGGACCCCACGGCTACATGGGGCTGCGCAGCGACCTCACCAACAGCGTGGGCGCCCAGAATCAGCCCAAGGAGCGCACCGTCGTGCTCTCCGGCATCGAGCCGGAGTTGGGCGCGGTGACCTATTCGGACGGCACGATCCTCGGCTATACCCTCTGCAACGACGTCTCCGGCAACCTGATCGAGAACGAGTCCATCCTGTATCTCTACCAGGCCAAATACTTCGTGGGCTCCATGGGCGTGGGCCCATGGCTCTGGCTCTCCACGGAACAGGAGAACCCGGGTATCCGCTTCGCGGTGCGGGTGTGGAACGACGAAGGCCGGGAGGTCTATTCCGGGGAGGCGGATTCCAGCCTCATTGGCTTGGCGATCGGCAAGCTGGTCGCCCAGGCGGCGTCCCACAACCCGCTCTATCCGGGCGAGCTGTTCTCCACCGGCACCAATATCGTTCCGGGCGGCGAGGCGAAGGTGATTCGCCCCGGGTGGCGCGTCGAAATCCGCTCGGAGACCCTCGGAAGTTTCGTCCACTCGGCGGCCATGGCGAGTGCGGCCGAAAACCCCAATCTGGACTATCACCGCCTCGAGCGCGGCGCCTGATCCCGCTCAACTTACCGCGGGAAATCCAGCGGGCCGTCCGCGGCCCGGTTGGACGTTCCGCGCCCCTGGAGCTCCGTGCGGCCCACGGGCGGCGATCTGCTTAACTCGCGCGCAGTGGCCCTCACCCGCCGGCCACCGTGTCCACGGGAGCCGCGGAACCGATCGGTCCGCGGGTGGGGCGGGCGAACCGGCCCCGCGGGGCGGTTTCGCCCGCGATCAGTTGGCCGCAGGCGGCCTGAATGTCCTGGCCCCGCGACAGCCGGACGGTGGCCAGCAGCCCGTGATCGAGCAGCTTCCGCTGGAAGGCCCGCACCCGCTCCAGGTCCGGCGGCCGGTAGGGCAACCCGGGCGGCGGATTGTAGGGAATGAGATTCACCTTGCACTTGATCCCGTGGAGCAGCTTCACCAGGCGCCGGGCATCGGCTAGGGAATCGTTCACCCCGCCCAGCAGCACGTACTCGAAGGTGAGCCGAATGCGCGATTCCGCCGGGAACTCCCGGCACGCCGCGAGCAGCGCCTCGAGATTCCAGCGGCGGTTCACCGGCATCAGCGCCGTCCGCACCTCGTCCGTAACCGCGTTGAGGGAGACCGCCAGGTTGGCGTGTACGCCTTCCCGGATAAATC
This sequence comes from SAR324 cluster bacterium, assembly GCA_027296185.1. Taxonomy (GTDB): domain Bacteria; phylum SAR324; class SAR324; order SAR324; family JACQKK01; genus JAPUJL01. The sequence goes on from JAPUJL010000383.1 coordinate 1,721, forward strand.
GGCGGATCGCCGGCACCAATCCGGAGGTCGAGACCGTGAGGCGCCGGCCGGAGAATCCGAAGCCGTTGTCCTCGGACAGGGTCTCGATGGACCGCACCACATTGTCGTAGTTGTGCAAGGGCTCTCCCATGCCCATGAACACCACGTTGCGGATGAACGCCCGGTCGGGCAAATCCCGCGCCGCCTGGACCACCTGCTGCACGATCTCGCCCGCGGTCAAGTTCCGCACCAACCCCATGCGCGCGGTCATGCAAAAGTCGCAACCCATGGCGCAGCCCACCTGGGTCGAAACGCAAAGGGTATTGTGGGAGGCGCCGGGCATGAGCACGGTTTCGATCTCGTTTCCGTCCGGCAGCCGGAATCGGTACTTGACCGAGCCGTCCTCCGAGTGCAGCACCGCCGCGCGCTCCAGCCCGCCCAGGCGGAAGCGGCCCGCCAGCTTGGCGCGCATGGCCCTGGAAACCGACGTCATCTCCTCGAAGTCCCGTGCCATGTGCCGATAGAGCCACTGGAAAATCTGCTTGGCGCGGAAGGGCTTCTCGCCCTCGGCGGCCAGCCACCGGCTCAGCCCGGCCAGCGTGTAGTCCTCGATGTATTCCATCGGTGGGGTCATGTGCTGTCCTTGGCGGGCCGATCGTTGTCCATGATCGGGAATGCCGGCCGCCCATCGCTGCGGCGTCTCACTCCGGTGCGGTCCCGATGCCTCGATTGAGGCTTCCGATCGCCTCCCCCATCCGGACGGTCCATCCCGGTGGCAGATCGAGCAGGTTCGCCTCGCCTCGCCGGAACAAGAGGATTACCGAGGAGCCCAACTCGAACCTGCCCAGCTCAGCGCCCTTGGCCAGGGGAAATGGCTGGGGCAACTTGACCTGCTGGCTCGAGCTTTCATGGGCTGCGCCGATCCCGGCATCGTAGACGACCCGGATTCTCCCAACAATCATGGCACCCACCGCCACCAGCGCCATCTCGCCGAAGGGCCCGGAAAGGTAAGTCACCAGGCGTTCGTTGCGGGTGTACAGCCGTGGAACGGAGCGCACGGCGGGAGCGTTGACCGGCCAATACTCCCCCGGCAAGTAGCGGTAGCGCGTCACGGCGCCCGCCACTGGGGAGTGGATGCGGTGATAGTCCCGCGGCGAAAGGTAGAGCGTGAGGTACGCCCCGCCGTCGTACGCGGCCCATCCCGGATCCCCGCCCAGCAGCGCTTCCAGGCTATAATCGAGCCCCTTGGCCTGGATCGCCCGGTTCGCCACCACGGTCCCGGCCATGCCGATGCCGCCGTCCACGGGGGAGACGATGCCATCCGCCGCGGCATCGACCGGGCGGCGGCCGGGCTTGAGCGGGCGGGCGAAGAATTCGTTGAACGTGGCAAATCCGCCTTCCGGCTCGGTGAAGTCGCCCATGTCGATCCGGTAGTGCCACCTGTAGAGCCGGATCCCCGCACGCACCAGCGGCCGGGGGCGGCGGCGGCAAGCGAGCCAACCCGCCAGGCGGGTCAGCGCGCTCTTCGGGAGCCAGCGGAAAAGCAGGCGGAACATGGGAGCTGGGCGGAGGGCGAATCGGGGAGATCAGGCGGACTGGAGCATGTCCGTCAGCTCATCGTAATCGACGGTCTCCACCTCGATCAGCCGCTTGGCGAGGCGGTGGAGCTGGTCCATGTGATCGGCCAACAGGGTCTTCGCCTTCTCGTATGCGCTCTTGACCAGTTGGGCGACCTCCTCGTCGACCATCTCGGCGGTATTCTCGCCGAACTGCCGGTCGAGGCCGATATCCCGGCCCAGGAAATGCTGTCGCTCGCCGTGATCCAGGTTGATGGGCCCCAGCACCTCGCTCATGCCGTAGAGGCACACCATGTCGCGGGCGACCTTGGTCGCCTTGACGATATCGTCCTTGGCGCCGGTGGTGATCTCGCCGAAGATCAGCTCCTCAGCCGCGCGGCCGCCCATGGCGACCATGATCCGCGCCACCAGGTACTCCCGGTCGTAGTTGTGGACGTCTTCCTTGGGCATGAACACCGTCACCCCCAGCGCCTCGCCGCGGGGAACGATGGTCACCTTGTGCACCGGATCGGCCTGGGGCGTGAGCGCCCCGACCAACGCATGGCCGGCCTCGTGATAGGCCGAGTTGCGCTTCTCCTCGTCGCTCATAATCATGCTTTTGCGCTCCGGCCCCATCATGACCTTGTCCCGCGCCCACTCCAGGTCGGACTCCGCCACGTGGTTCTTGTCGTTACGTGCCGCGAACAGCGCCGCCTCGTTGATCAGGTTGCGCAGATCGGCGCCGGAGAATCCGGGGGTGCCCTTGGCGATCCGCATCAGATCCACCTTCGGCCCGAGGCTCACGTTGGCTCCGTGAATGGCCAGGATGCGCTCGCGGCCGCGCATATCCGGCAGGGGCACCGTCACGATGCGGTCGAAGCGGCCGGGGCGCAACAGCGCCGGGTCGAGCACGTCCGGGCGGTTGGTCGCGGCAATGACGATCACCCCTTCGCCCGAATCGAAGCCGTCCATCTCCACGAGCAGCTGGTTCAGGGTCTGCTCCCGCTCGTCGTGACCGCTGCCCAGGCCCGCACCGCGATGGCGCCCCACGGCATCGATCTCGTCGATGAAGAGCAGGCACGGCGCGTTCTTGCGGCCCTCATCGAACAGATCCCGCACCCGGCTGGCGCCCACGCCGACGAACATCTCGACGAAGTCCGAGCCGCTGATGCTGTAGAACGGCACCTCCGCCTCTCCGGCAACGGCCCTGGCCAGCAGGGTCTTGCCCGTGCCGGGCGGTCCGACCATCAGCACGCCCTTGGGAATCTTGCCGCCCAGCTTGCGGAACTTGGCCGGATCGCGGAGGAACTCGATGATCTCGACCAACTCCTCCTTCGCTTCCTCCACACCCGCTACGTCGTCGAAGGTGGAGCGCTTGTCCTTCTCGTCCAGCCGCCGGGCCCGGCTTTTGCCCAGATTGAACAGGCGGTTTCCACCGCCCTGCATGCGGCGCATGAGGTAAATCCAGATTCCGATGATGAGCAGGAACGGCCCCCAATGGAGCAGGATCGACAGGTACCAGGGGGTGCCCTGATCGGGGTTGACCGTGATGTTGACGTTGTAATCCCGCAGCAGCGGAATCAGCCCCGGATCGTCCGGCGCATAGGCGGAAAACGGCGAGCCGTCGACCATTTCCCCCTGGATCGCGCCGGGCTCGACCACGACGTTCATCACCTGCCCCAGCTTCACCTGGCGCAGGAACTCGCTGTAAATCACCTCCCGCGGCGCCGTCCGGTTCGAGCTGACCATGTTCATGAACACGATCGCCATCACCACGACGATCAGCCCGATCAGGAAGTTCTTGTTTCTCGCGTTCACCAAATACCCTCGGGTGCGGCGGTCATCCCCCTCGGCGCCGGTGAAACCAACCGATCGGTGCGGCCAAGTCAGTGCAATCGGATGCGCGCGGCGAGTGGGCTGGAGGCCCAGTCGCTACCCAAGTCTAGGTTCGCCGAAATTTCAAGTCAATTTGGGCCGGGCCGGGCCGGTCCCCAGCCCGTCTCCGCCGAGCTTCATCCGCAGGAGCGGCAGGGTGCGGCCCTCGATGAAGCGGGAACGGGGGTCTCCGCTCCGCCACGAACGCCCGCCCGCCCGCCAAGATATGCCCCCGAGACGGTCAGTTCCGCCCGAGCCGCACGCAGGAAGCCTTCGCCATAGCCCCAGTAGGCCTTGGAGCAACGAGCAAGGCGGCTCAGCGCCGGTCCCTCGCCGGGGAGGGCGGGGCGGATGCGCAAGGGATCTTTAGATGGCGGTGCCGGGTGCGCGTGCGGCGGCGGGGTGTCGAAGTGGCCGGGAGCCGGGGGCCTCCCGCGCCGATCGGCGCGGGGCGGTCTAGGCGAATTGGCGGAAGATGGTGACGGCATTCTGTCCGCCGAAGGCCAGGGAGTTGGACATCACCGAGTCGACCCGCTGCTGCCGCGCCTCCAACGGCACGTAGTCCAGATCCAGCTCGGGGTCGGGGTCGTCCAGGTTGATGGTGGGCGGTATGGCCCCGTGTACGAGCACGAGCACGCTCGCCACCGCCTCTATGGCGGCCGCACCGCCCAGGGCATGCCCCACCATGGATTTGATCGAGCTGACCGGGATGCCTCCTGCCTCCTCGCCGAAGACCCGCTTGATGGCCTGGGTTTCCAGGGCATCGTTGAGGGGGGTGGAGGTGCCATGGGCGTTGATGTAGCCGATCTGCCCGGGGCGCATCTGCGCGTCCGCCAGGGCCGCCTGCATGGCCCCCACCGCCCCGGCCGCCTGCGGATCGGGGGCGGTGAGGTGGTGGGCGTCGGCGGTCATCCCGAACCCGGCCACCTCGGCCAGAATTCCCGCCCCGCGCCGCTTGGCGGAGCTGAGGCTCTCCAGCAGCAGCACGGCGCCGCCCTCGGCCAGCACGAATCCGTCCCGGCTGACGCTAAAAGGGCGGCTGGCCCGCTGCGGCTCGCCGTTCCGGGTGGACAGGGCGCCCAGCAGGCTGTAGCCCTCCAGCGAGAAAGGCGTGATCACCGCCTCGGTGCCGCCAGCCAGCATGGCATCGGCGCGCCCGAGCCGGATGAGGTCGAAGGCGTTGCCGATGCTGTGGTTGCCGGTGGCGCAGGCGGTGCTGATGCAGAGGTTCGGTCCCCGCAGGTTGTGTTTCATAGCCACGTGGGCCGGGGCCATGTTGGCGATTACGATGGGCACGGTGAGCGGGTGAAATTTTCCCGGCCCCCGCTTGAGGAATTTGGCGTGTTGCTGCTCGATGAACGAAATGCCGCCGATGCCCGTACCGATGGAAACCCCGATGCGCTCCGGCGGAATGGCGCCGGCGGTGTTCAACTCCAGGCCGCTCTGCTCCAGCGCCTGGTCCGCTGCGGCGATCGCGAATTGGGAGAACCGCTCGACGCGCTTGGCCTTCTTGGGATCGAAGGCGAAATCCTTCACCTGCGCCGCGATCTGCGTCCTGTGCGGTGCAGGATCGAACGCGGAGATGCGGTCGACACCCGAGACGCCGCCGATGAGGGATTTCCAGAACGCCGGGACGTCGAGGCCGATACAGGAAATCACGCCCAGTCCGGTTACGACGACTCGCTCCATGAACGCTCCTGAGGGTTATCCGGGGCGGGGAGGATGGCCATGCAATCCCCGTAGCTATAGAAACGGTAGCCTTTCTCGGCGGCGGTGCCGTAGGCGGCGAGGATTCGCGCCTCGCCATGGAACGCCGCGACCAGTTGCAGTAACGTGCTCGCCGGCTGGTGAAAATTGGTGATCATACCGTCCACCGCCAGGAATTCGAATGGGGGCCGGATGAAGATGTCCGTTCGGGCCTCGATCCCTTCGGGAAAGCCCAGCCGTGCCCAGCTTTCCAGCGCCCGTACGGTCGTGGTGCCGACCGCCACCACCGGCCGGCCGCCGCGCCGCGCCGCCAGAACCGCCCGGCAGGCTTCCGGGGAAATGGAGTAAGCCTCCTCGTGCATGCGGTGCTTGGCCGGGTCCCGCTCCTGAATGGGGAGGAAGGTGCCTTCCCCCACGTGGAGGGTCAACTCCACCCAGGCGAGGTGCTTGGCCCGCAATGCCTCGAACACGTCCGGTGTGAAGTGAAATCCCGCCGTCGGCGCGGCGATCGAGCCCTCCCGGCGCGCGTAACAGGTCTGGTACAGCCGGCGGTGCTCCAGGGCGCTCTGGCCGTTATCCCGCCGGATATAGGGGGGCAGGGGCGCCAGCCCGTGCGCCTCGAGCCGCTCGTGGAGCTTCTTCGGATCGTCGAAGCGGACGATCCGGGCGCCCTCCTCGTCGCGGTGGAGCGCCTCCGCCACGATCGCTCCGTCCGCGAAGCGGATTCGGTCGCCCGGCTTGACGCGCCGCGCGCCCTTGATGAGCGTCCGCCACTGCCCCGCGCCCACATCGTCCGTCAGCAGCGCCTCCAGCGGGCGTCCGCCGGGCAGGTGCCCTTCCAGCCGGGCGGGCACGACGCG
>JAPUJL010000384.1 GCA_027296185.1 SAR324 cluster bacterium
CGGCCACGCTACTGGCGAAAGCCGCAGCCAAGGGCCGCCACGCGGGCACGGGCTGGCAGCCGCCGCCTTACTCCAGCGGTGCCCTACTCTTGAGAAGCCCTAATCCTGAGATGCCCTACTCCTGGGAAGCTACGGCTTCCCGGGCCAGGCGCTTGCCTTCCATGAGGAGGCTGTGGTTGATGCTGAGCATCCGCTCCAGGCGGTGGGCGAGCTGGTCCTCGTAGGGATCGAGGCGGCCGTCGGCGAAGATGACGCGCCATACCATCACCAACAGCTCGAGCTTCTCGTCGGGACGGTAGACTTGGCCGATGGCATGGGTGAACGGCCACAAGTCCGGGTGACCCGCGCGCTGGCGTTGGGCCTCTTCGATGAGCGCGTTCACCTCTCCCGGATCGAGATCGAAGCGCTCCCCCAGCATGGAGACGATAACGGCGTGCTCTTCCGGGGCGAAATCCTGATCGGATTCCGCCACCTCCAGGAGGATCGCGGCGGTCGCGACCTTGAGGTCGGGACGTTCCTTCCGCTCCGGCTTGCTCCCGCCGGCCAGCAGCCCCTTGAGCTTGTCGATCATGGCAAACCGGCGGGCGTGTGGAGCGCGGAGAAGGTCACTGGCCGCCCTCCGCCCGCGTGGGAGGCGAGCCGGACTTCGGAGGCTCCGCGGTTGCGGGCTTGCCGGCCTCCCGGCGGAGCGCCTCCAATTCCACCTCGTAGCCCCCGGATAGAATGGGGAACCGGCACCAGGTCTTGGGGTCGAGATTCTCGTCGTCCAGGTGAAAGGACGGGGCCAGCCGCTCGCGCTTCCACTGCGAGGCGCTCCACAGGCGAAAGAAGCGCTCGACCAGCCGCGCCGCTTCCGCGGGAGCCAGAGGCCCGCCGGGCAGAGGCGTGGCCTGGAGGTTGCGCCACACCTGCACGGGCGACATGCGGTCCCGGATCGCCGCCTGCTCGATGGCGTCCAGGATGGGATAGGGCATCAGGTCCGCCTCGTCCGACTGGGCTTGCGCCAAGGGCCGCAGCTCGGCGGTGGGTTCCTGATCGTTGATCGCGGCCAATGCGGGGAGCCGCCCCGCTCCCGCCAGGCCGTCGGTTTCCATCCAGCGCAGCCAGCCGCGCAGGAAGGTCTTGTTGGCCCCCGCGATGGGCGCCAAGCCGCCGCTGGTATCGCCGTCCATGGTGCAGTACCCGACACCCACCTCGCTGCGGTTGCTGGTCGATACGAGCAGGGCGCCCGTCACGTTGGCGAGCAGCCAGATGCCCGGCGACCGGGCGCGGGCCTGGACGTTCTGCAAGGCCGTGTCGTGCTCGGCCCAGGTCAACTTGAGCTGCAAAGCCTCCTCCGCGAGCCCACGGTAGGTCTTCACGGCCTCATCGACGTTCCATACCAGGTGGTGGGTGCCCAGTTGCTCGGCCAGGCCCCGGGCGGCGTCGCGGGTGGTACGGGAGGAATTCTCCGTGGCCTGATAGACCGTGCGCACGAGCCGGGCGGTCAGGTCGCCGGGTTCCGGAGCACCCGGGGCGGCCCAATCGCCAAGATAGGCCAATTGCCGGCGCAGGCCCTCCCAGCCCAGCTCGGCCCGGGCGAGGCGCACCATGAGCCAAGCCAGCACGGTCACGCTGCCGGAATCCACGCCCCCGCTGAGGGAGACGATGAGGCCCCGCCCCCGGCTCTTGCGCATGTAGTCCCACAGACCCAGGCTAACGGCGTGGGCGAACTCCTCGTACCGGGAGAGGCTCCGGCCGGGCGACGGGGCCGCCAAGGGCGGCTCCTGCTGGATGCCCGACTGGGCGCGCTCGGCCCGCACCGATTCCAGGGCCGGCTCGCTGAAGCGCAGCGGCACGCCGACCCGGGCGGCTTCCCCGCGTTGGCCGGCGGCAAGGGGATAGCTCAAGCGCCGGCGCTCCAGGCGGTTGGCGCGCAGATCGGCCACGGCCGAGCACAGCGCCACACCGCGATAGGAGAAGCGCCGGCCCTCGGCGATCATCCGGCCGTCGGAGGCGATGAGCACGGTCCCGTCGTAAAGCAGCCGGCCGGACTCGTTACCGAGCAAATTGGCGAAGATGTAGACCGCGTGGGCCTGACGGGAGCCCTCGGCGACGATCCCCTTCAGGGTCTCGTGCTTGCCGAAGGCGAAGTGGCTGGCGCTGGGGTTGAGCAGCAGATCGGCCTGATGGGGCGGACCGCCGGTCCCCGGGTGGCCCCGGCCCCAGGCATCCTCGCAGATTTCGAAGCCGAGGGTCACGCCGCCGACGTCGAACACCAGTTCGCCGATCGGCACCTCCCAGCGGCCGATCCGGCACGCTTCGGACGTGCCGCCCGGCCAGGCCTTGAACCACCGGGGCTCGTAATACACGCCGTAACCGGCGAGCAGTTGCTTGGCCACCACCCCGTGCAACTCGCCATCGGCCAGCAGCGCCACACCGTTGAACAGAGCGTCGCCGTGCAGCACGGGCAGGCCCACGGCCACGACGATGCCGGCGGTCTCGGGGGCGATTTCCTCCAGGCTACGCGCAGCCTGCTCCGCCACCGCCTCGGAATGGAAGGCATCCTCGCAGCCGTAGCCCGAGACGCACAGCTCGGGCAGGCAGAGCACCTGCACCCCCGCCTCGCGGGCGGCGTGGATCGCCTCGGCGATGCGCTCCCGGTTGCCCACCCAATCCAACGGGGTTTGATTGAGCGCGGCGCCGGCGACTTTGAGGAATCTCGGTTGGCTCATGGCGTCACTTGGTGGGGAGGTTGTTGCCGCGCAACCGCCCGATCATGCCTTCCCGGATTTCCTGCAGCCGGCCCGAGATGCCCACCGGATAGAGATGGGGATTCTCGAAGCGCTTGTGGCTGTGGTGGAGGCGGCTCAACTGATCGGCGGCCCGGGTGCGCATCCCCTCGATGGAGGGGGACTCGTAGACCCGCTGCCCCCGCCGGAAGATTTCCCGCATCAGCGGCTCGCTCGCGGCCACGTCGGTGAGCCGCCGGCTGCGGTGGATGTCGTTGGGGTCCACGATGCGCTCCACTCGCTCGGGCTCCTCGCCGATGTCCATGATCGCGTCGGCCACGAATTGGCCGTCGGCGCCGGAATAGCGCTGCACCTTCTGCACGCCGGGGATGCTGATCTTCGCCGTCTGCTCGGAGAGCTTCAATTTGTAGTCCCATTCCGAATCGCCCTGCCGCCGCACGGCGGTGAGCTTGTACACCCCGCCCAGTGCCGGCTCGTCGAAGGCCGTGACGAGCTTGGTTCCCACGCCCCAGGCCGCGATTTCGGCGCCCTGTGTTTTCAGGCTGCGGATCAGGTACTCGTCCAGCTCGTTGCTGGCCATGACGACCGCGTCGTGCAGGCCCGCCTCGTCCAGCATGCGCCGCGCCTCGACGCTGAAGTAGGCCAGGTCGCCCGAATCCAGGCGCACGCCGATCATCTTGTGCCCCCGTTCGCGCAACCGGAGCCCCACCCGGACGGCTTCCCGCACTCCATCCAGGGTATCGTAGGTATCGACCAGAAACACGCAGTTGTTGGGGAAGGCGGCGGCGAAAGCCTCGAAGGCCTCCCGATCCTGGCCGAACACCATCACCCAGCTGTGTGCGTGGGTGCCCATCACGGGGATGCCGAACACCTTTCCCGCAAGCGTATTGGAGGTACCCGCGCATCCGCCCAGGTAGGCGGCGCGGCTGGCGGAAAGTGCCCCGTCGTGGCCCTGGGCCCGCCGCAACCCGAACTCGATGACCGGGTCGCCCTCGGCGGCCAAGCAACAGCGGGCGGCCTTGGTGGCGATCAGCGACTGGTAGTTGATGACGTTCAGGATCATGCTCTCCAGGAGCTGTGCCTGGATCAGCGGTCCGCACACCCGGATCAGCGGCTCGTTGGGAAACACGAGCGTCCCCTCCTCCGCCGACTCGATGTCGCAGGCGAACTCCATCGCGCCCAGGAAATCGAGGAACGCCTGCTCGAAGAGCGGCCCCCCCGCGTTGTCCTTCAGGGTGGAGAGATAGGCCAAATCGCTCTCGGTGAAGCGGTAACGCTCGAGCAACTCGATCAACTCCTGGAGCCCGGCCATCAGTACGAACCCGCCCTGGAAGGGAAGCCGGCGGAAGAAGTACTGAAACACCGCCTCGCGATCGGCCAGGCCGTTCTTCCAGTACCCCATGGCCATGGTCAGCTCGTACTGATCGGTGAGCAGCGCCATGGATGGGTCTTCGCGGAAAATGTGCGCGGCCATGTCTCCTTACCGTTTACGCGGGCGCCCAACGGCCTGGGACGCTTTTCCCCGTGGGCGGTCCCTGCCTGGATGGGCTAATTATATCACTCCCGGGGTTTCTCCACCAAACCAGCATGCACCGTGCCAGCTGCGGGCGCCGCGCCGGGTAGCCACTGCCGTTGAACCGGTGGGCGAATCCTGCTAAACCACTCGGCATCCCCGCAGCGGCGATTTCCAGCGGGCGGGACGCAGTGCCATTTCGTCTTGCCATTTCGTCTTGCCATTTCGTCTTGCCATTTCGTCTTGCCATTTCCTCTTGCCATTTCCTCTTGCCAGTTCATTGACCCTCGTCAC
>JAPUJL010000385.1 GCA_027296185.1 SAR324 cluster bacterium
ATCGGAGAGATCGCCACGGAAATCCGCAAACGCTGGAAGGGGCTCGAGGAGCCCCGGCGCGCCGCCTTCGAGATCGTCGATGCTCTCACCTACCTCCTGCGGCTGGCCCACTGGTTCTCCGTGGACGTGGAGGCCGCGGTACGCACCAAGGAAGCCCTCAACGCCAAGAGGGATTGGCGCTATTGACGGGCCGCGGGCGTTCACCGCCTCTTCCCGCGGTTCCGGTGCCTTGCGGGCGGTGCAGCGCCACGGGCGCCGATTGCGTCGGCCCGCGAAGGGCCGCAGATTGCGCCGTCCCGCCCAGGGCCTCATAATGGATAACAACAGCAACCTCTTCCCGGGCCGCACCTCGGGCCGGGCGCCGTCCGAGGCCGCCGCACCCGCCAATTCTTGAAGGAGTGAGATGAAACCACCGATCAAAGTCGCCATCACCGGCGCCGCGGGCCAACTCGCATACAGCCTCAGCTTCCGCGTGGCCTCGGGAGAGGTGTTCGGGGCGGATCAACCCCTGCATCTGACGCTGCTGGAAATTGCACCGGCCATGGGCGCGCTGGAAGGCGTGGTGCTGGAACTGGACGATTGTGCCTATCCCCTCGTCCGGAGCATCCAGGCCACGGACCAGGCCACGGCGGCCTTCGACGGCATCAACTGGGGCCTGCTGGTGGGCAGCAAACCCCGCACCAAAGGCATGGAACGGGGCGATCTGCTCGCCGCCAACGGCAAGATCTTCGTCGAGCAGGGCAAAGCCCTGGAGCGGGCGGCCGACGATCTGCGCATCCTGGTCGTGGGCAACCCGGCCAACACCAACTGCCTGATCGCCCTCAGCAACGCGGGCTCCGTGCCGACCGACCGATTCGCCGCCATGATGCGGCTGGACCAGAATCGCGGCATGGCCCAGCTGGCCGGCAAGGCGGGCAAGCCGGTCTCCTCGGTAACGAACATGGCCATCTGGGGCAACCACAGCGCCACCCAGTTCCCCGACTTCTTCAACGCCAAGATCGGCGGCACACCCGCACCGGAGGTCATCCAGGACCCGGCATGGCTCGAGACCGCCTTCATCAGCACCGTGCAAAAGCGCGGCGCCGCCATCATCGAGGCGCGGGGTTCCTCCTCCGCGGCCTCGGCGGCCAGTGCGGCCATCGATCACGTGATCTCCATGCGCTCCGCCACGCCCGCGGGCGACTGGTTCAGCGCGGCGGTGCTCTCCGATGGGAGCTACGACGTCCCCCAGGGCATCGTGAGCTCCTTCCCCCTCCGCAGCGACGGCGAGAAATGGGAAATCGTCCAGGGCCTGACTCACAACGCCTTCGCCCGGGAGAAGATCGACGCTTCCGTCAAGGAACTGCTCGACGAGCGAGAGGCGGTCAAGGATTCCCTTCCCGATTGAGCCCGGCGCGCACCGGCGGAGCCGGCAGGCGGCCGCTCCCCGGGAGGGCCTTGCCGCCGAGCGGTGCGATTCCCCCTCGCGCGTATCGCGCCCTGCAGATTCGATGACGGCAGGCCGGCCTCGACCCGCCGCGCAGGCCGGAGGCGGCCGCAAATCCGCTACTTGAGTGGGACGGAGATTTCAGGGCCGGGCAGCCGCGCTGAATGCGCGGCCCCCTGGCCCCCATTGTGCCGGGGCCGATTCCGATAGAATCGAAAGGAGAGAAAAGGCTAGCTCGCCTTTATCTTCTTCTTGGGGCGGGTGACGCGGATCATGTTCTCCGCGGCTTCCTCGGAGACCTGCTTGGCCACGGAGATTTCCGAGATGAGCATCCGCTCGACCTGCATCAGGATTTTCCGCTCGGTGAAGGAAAGCCCCTTCTTGCCCTCCAGGGAGCGCAGGTAGCAATAAATGCTGGCGATATCCAGGGGATCGCCGCTTTTCATCTGCTCCAGGGTCTTCTTGCGCCAGCGGTGCCACTGTTGTGGCTTGGGGATGGAATTGGATGAGGTGATGAACTTGATGAGTTGGTCGACTTCCGCCTGCTCCATGACCTTTCGCAAACCGTTTTCCGCGGCTCGCGAAACGGGGACCAGAATTTCCATTTGCTTGACGGGGAACTCGAGCCGGTAAAAGCTGTGACTGGTGCCGTTGACCGATTTTTCCGTAACCTCCGAAATCGTTCCCAGACCGTATTGCGGGTAGATGACCTTCTCACCTAGTTGAAACATCGCCAAGTCCTCCTTATCTCCCTTCGTCATATCCGTATCGGAAGGGGTAGACGGCAAAGGGCGGACCCGGAATCAAGCTCCGTGCTCAAGTTCCCCACGAGAGATTTTCCGGACGAGCCATCCGGCTGGGGAAGAGATCCGGTGATCCTGTCTGCTGAATGGGTGCCCAACTTATGAAATCGGATGGGAAAAGGCAAGGCACAATCCAGTTGCTCGCTCCGGCCAAGATCACGCCCTACCTCCGCGTGCTCGAGAGGCGCCCTGACGGCTACCACGACGTGGATTTGGCACTCGTTCCCATTTCGCTCTACGACTCGCTGAATTTCCGTTTAACTCCTGGAGCCCCGACCGCCCTCACCGTCGAATCGCCGGAACCGCTGGGACCCGTGGCGGACAACCTGGTCCTGCGGGCCGCCCGGGCGTACCGGGAAGCCCTGGCCGAACCGGTATCGGCCGCGATTCACCTGACCAAGCGCATTCCCGCGGCAGCGGGACTCGGCGGCGGCAGCGCCGATGCGGCGGCCACCCTCGTCGCGCTGGAGCGGCTGATGGGCTCGCCCCTCGGCCCCGGCCGGCTGCGGGAAATCGCGGAGGGCCTCGGCGCCGATGTGCCGTTCTTTCTCGATCCCCGGCCTTGCCGCGCCCAGGGGAGCGGTAAGCGGCTCCAGCCGTTGCCGGGTGGCGTGGTGCTACCGCTGGTCGTCGTCAAGCCCGCGTTTCCTATTCGTACCGCCGAGGCGTACGGGGCGGTGCGCCCTTCGGCTGAAAACCTCGACGCTCCCGGGTTCCCGCGGCTGGGGAAAATGCACGATCCGCTCCACAACGATTTTGAGGCGGCGCTGTTTCCCCGCTTTCCCGAACTCGGCGCGATCAAGGCGCGCCTGCTGGCCGCGGGCGCCCTGGGGGCGCTGCTCAGCGGCACGGGGTCGGCGGTGTTCGGCGTCTTCCCGTCGGAAACCGCGCGGGACCGCGCTCTGGACGGGCTTTCGGATCAGCGCGGGTGGCGGGTTTTTGCCTGCCGGACGCTGACCCGGCACGACTATTTTGCAGAGACCGTAATTTGAAGAAACGGTGCCAGCCGAGCCGGCGCCTTAGCGCAGCACGTTTCCTTTCGGGGTCACGATCACCGTGGCGGGCAGCAGCGCCTTGAGCGCGGCCGCTTCGGATTCCGAGAGAGTGACCACACCGCTGAGATCGATCACGGTCAACGTATTGCGCAGGGGCGCCAGGACGGCGAGATCCTCCAGGGTCAAGGCGTTGAACCCCAAACCCAACGTCCGCAGTTGGTCCAGGCCGGCCAGGGGCGCGAGATCGCTTACCCGGTTGCCCGCCAAGGAGAGGAGCCGCAACTCCGTCAATCCGGCGAGGGGCGCCAGGTCGGAGATCTCGTTTTCGGCCAGCTCGAGCCGCTCCAACGGCCCCGCCGCCGCGATGCCGCTGAGGTCGCGCACCCCTTGTGCCACGCAGACCAGATCGGTGAGGGTGTCCGGCGGCAACTGATCGATCCCCGCGGCGAGCAGGCAGGCATCCAGCGCCTCGTCGGCAAAGGCGGCGGACGCGGTGGGCTGGGCGAACAGATCGAAGTCGCCCCCCGCGCCGGAAGCGGCGATCCGCAAGTCGTAGCCGCCCGCCGCGAGCGTGCGTGCGATCAGGAACCCGATGCCGTCCGGCGCGGAATTGTCATCGCCGGCGATCAGCCGGCCGGTTTCGTCGAACAGGAGCGCGGCCGTGTCCACCCCGCCGTCGCTCCAGAACGCGACCCGCTCCGGTACGGCGACGTCGAAGCGGTAAATCACGAAATCGCCGCCGCCTTCCAGGTGTCCTCCGGCCGCCGCGGGAACGGTCAGGGTGGCCTCCGGCTCGGCCCCGGGATAAGCCTGGAACGGTCCAAAGCCCGTGCCCGGATCGTCCGCGGCGAATATGCTGAGAAAAGCCTCCCCGCCCGAATGGCCCACGGGCACGTCGTGCAGGGAGAAGCCGTCCTCCAACAAGCGCAGCGCATCGAAGAAGGGCGGGGCGTCCGACTCGTCCCGCACCAACGGCGGAAACGACACGGCCCGCTCGGGCAATCCGGACAAGCCCCGCGAGAGGACGCCCGGCTCGAAGGCGAAGCGGCGTTGGGCCTCCCGGTGACCGAAGGCGAATCCGTAGACGGAGAGGTTGTCTCCGGCCACCGGCTGGTAGATGGCCGGCTCGAAGCCCGGCCGGCTGACGATCTCGTCCAACACCACCGCCGCCAAGGCGGTTCCGCGTACCGTCACCCGGCAGTCGCCCGGGAGGTCCCCGAAAATGGCCAAGGGCCAGAGGTAGGCGGGAAGGTCACCTCCCGGAGCGGAGACGAGCTCCACGACGAAAAACTGAGCCGGATCCAGCGGATTGAGGCGCAAGGTTTGCGAGGGCGCGGTGGGATCCAGGACCGGCGGCGAGACGGGAGAACTGTAGACGATGTCCCCGAACACGGTCACGTGGCAGCGCGGAACCGAGGAGCCCGGGCTTTCCACGGAAACGGCGATCTCCGTGGCCCCGACGATATTGAGGATCACCTGATCGATCGGTGACGCAAACGGCGCGCCCGCGGGTATGTCGAAATCCTTGCGATACAGCCCGGTGGGCAGGTTCAACTGCGCCGTGGCCGTCCCCAAATCGGGCGCGAGGGTGACGTCGTCCGGAAGCGCCCTATACAAGGGCACCGGCACCCGAACGGGATCGTCGAACACGGCACCCTGGATCGCACCGGCGTCGTGAAAGACGGCGATACGGTCTTCGCGCTGCCCATCGGTTCCAATCAGCACCTTGCCCAAGCCCGGGGCCACCACGCTCCGGAAGGTATAATCCGAGGGATCGAACCCGGCCGCCACCCAGGAGGCGGCGAAGGATTCCCCGGTCGTGGTACGCCGCGCCCACTGATCGCAATACGCCAGCGCGTGCGGCTTGGGCTCGGCATCGGCCGCGAGCCGTAGCCTCACCCTACCGCCGGACCCGCCCTCTTCGACGGTATAGCGGCCGTCTACGCCTTCGCGCACCACCTGCCCGGGGACGGCGGTCAAGATGGCCAAGCGAAATCCGCCCTTTCCGTCGAAAGCCAGGAATTGTTCGCATTCGCCCGTGCTGAAGCTCCACTTCCCGGTCACGGAGGCGCCCGGGCCGGTGCCGCCGTTGCCGCCATCGAGGCAGCCAACCAGCAACCCCAGCAGGGCCCCAAGCGATACCCCGAG
>JAPUJL010000386.1 GCA_027296185.1 SAR324 cluster bacterium
ACAGCCGCCGACGGCCAAAACCAGCAGAATCGCCGCCGTCGGGAGCAATCGCTTCCAGTTCTCGCTGATTCGCACGGCGTCCTTATCTGTCGTCGGGTTCACGGCGGCGCGGGGGGCGCGCCGTCTCCCGGGCAGCCTGCGCGCCCCGGCCCGGCCGCGGATGTGAAGTGGACCACAAATCCGTCGGCGCTGCTCCCCGGGGCACGGGACGCCGAACCTACCCGCGCTCCGCGATGGCCACCCGCGGCCGGCCCGCCAGATCGTTGCGAATCTCCCGGAACTGGAGGCCGGGTTGGGCGGATAGGAGCTCCCGCACCGCCTCGGCTTGATCGTAGCCGATTTCCACCAACAACCGCCCACCCACCGGCAGCAGGCCCGCCGCCGCCCCGGCCAAGGCACGGTGGGATTCCAGGCCGTCGGCGCCGCCGTCCAGGGCCAGGCGGGGCTCGTATCGAGCCACCTCAGGCTCCAGGGTGTCCACGATCGCAGTGGGGATGTAGGGGGGATTGCTCACCACCAGCTGGGGGCGAAAGCCTTCCCCGAACGGGGCGAGGCCGGCGGCGCGGATCAGTTCCAGCCGGTGCCCCCGCTCCTCGAGCAGGGCCGCGTGGAGCGCCCTGTTTTCCGCCGCTACCTCGATCGCCGTGGGCGAGGGCTCCGTGGCGATCCAGCGCAGATTGCGGCTTTCCGACAGGACGGCCAGGGGTATTGCGCCGCTGCCCGTGCCCCATTCGGCCACGGTAAGCCCAGCCGCGCTGGATTCATTGCCCTCCCGCAGATCGGCGGCCGCGTCCAGCACCGCCTCGACAAGGGTTTCGGTATCCGGCCGGGGGATGAGGCAGCCCGGACGGATTTTCAGGGTGAGGTTCCAGAACCCTACTTCGCCGGTGAGATAGGGCACGGGAATCCGCCCGGCACGCCGCCGCACCAAGTCCCGGTAGCCGGCCAGTTCCGCCGCAGTGAGCGGCCGGTCGAAGTGGAGATACAGCTTCAGGCGGCTGCAGCCGAGCGCATGGGACAGCAGCCGCTCCGCATCGATGCGGGCCGTGGCAATCCCCTTGCCCGAGAAGTACGTCTCGCTCCACTGCAGCAGGGTTTGGGGCGTCCAGAGCTCCGGCGCGGCCGCGGGGGCCGCCGGCTCAGGATGCTCCCGCGGACCGCCGCTCAACGGCTTCCTCGATCTTTTGGAGAATGGTCTGGACGCTGAAGGGCTTGATGATGTAGGCGTCGACGCCCTGCCGGCCCGCAGCGATCACCGAATCCTTGGTATCCATGGCGGTGATCATGAGAACGGGGAGGTCGCGGATAGGCTTGTCCGCGCCACGGATTTTCTTCACCAGCTCCAGCCCGTCCATCACGGGCATGGTCCAGTCGGTGAGCACGATGTCCACCTTCTCGTTCTGCACCTTCTCCCAAGCCTCCTGACCGTGCTCCGCTTCCAGGGCGGGGGGGAACCCGAGCTTGTTGATGATGTTGATCAACACCTTCCTGAGGTTGGCGTTGTCTTCCACCACCAGGACGTTCAGGCTTTTGTCGACGCTCATCGGTTCATCGCTTTCCCAAAGGACCCGGTCGGCGCTCCCGCTGCTCCCGCGTCGAATTCACCGTCCGGGCCGTCACTGAACCGCACCACTAAACGGCACCGCCGAACGCAACCGGGCGGAACGGCGGCGGGGGGGCGAGACCCCAGGCGGCCTGCTACATCGAACCATCCCGGCACGCCCCTTGGCAACCCCCATCGATGAACCTATTTAATGGGATTCGGCCCGCCGCCCCCGCGGGCGGCAATTCGATTGCCGCGTCTGGACCGCCATGATAGAGATTATGCGCAACAGTCACCCGGGGAGCCGGAGTACCGGCTGAGATGCGGATGAATTCCGCAAACCCGTCGAACCTGAACCGGGTAATGCCGGCGGAGGAAGCGTGAGCGAATTTACCTCAGTATCCCCCCGAAAGCTCCTCGGCCGCCCCGCCCGGGTCACTCCCCACGATCGGGCGTAAGCGGGCGTTGAAAGCGGTCAGCCGGGCCTCCGCGCTGGAAGTGGAGGGCCTTCACAAATCCTATTCGTTGCGCACGGGGGTTCTGTCCGTGCTGGAGGACGTGTCGTTCGCCGTGGCGCCGGGCGAGTTCGTCGCGCTGCTGGGCCCCTCGGGCTCCGGCAAATCGACCCTGCTCAATATCCTCGCCGGGCTCGAGCGGCCTGGCCGGGGCACGGTGCGCATCGGCGGATCCGCCGCCGGCCTTCCGCTCATCGCCTACATGCAGCAGAAGGATCTGCTGCTTCCCTGGCGCACCCTGTGGGACAACGTCCTGCTGGCCCCGGAAATCCGCTCCGCCGCGGAGCGGGAGCGGGCGGCCGAAAAGGCGCGGGAGTGGCTGAAGGCCTTTCACCTCTTCGAGTTCCGGCACGCCTATCCCGCGCAGCTTTCCGGCGGGATGCGCCAGCGCGCCGCGCTGATCCGCACCCTGCTCTGCGAGCGGGAGATTCTGCTGCTGGACGAGCCTTTCGGCGCCGTGGACGCGCTGACCCGCCGCCGGCTGCAACGCCACCTGTTGCGGGTGTGGGAAACCCTGGACAAAACCGTGATTTTGGTGACCCACGACGTGGAAGAGGCGATCCTGCTCGCCACACGGATCGTGCTGCTCTCCAGCCGCCCGGGCCGCATTGTGGAATCCATCGACGTGCTTCCGCCGCACTCGGTGCGGCCGCAATCGGCGGAAACGTTCCGGCTGAAGAGCCGCATCCTGGAAACCCTGGAACAATCCGATGCTGCGGCCCTCTGAATCCCCCGGCCTGACCGCCCCCCGATCCTCCGCCGGAACGGCGGAGCCGGCCGGCCGGCCGTGGCCCAACGGCCGCGGGGCCTGGCTGGGCCAGATCGTCTACCCGGTGGCCTTGGTGCTGTCGCTGCTGGCCGCATGGGAAGGCGTGGTGCGGGTGTTTTCGCTGCCCCGGTACATCCTGCCCGCCCCCAGCCTGGTCGCGCTGACCCTGTGGGAAAAGTGGCCCGTGTTCGCCGCCCACACCTGGGTGACGGTGCAAGAGGTGGCGGCGGGCGGAGCCCTGGGCATCGCGGTGGGGCTGTGCCTGGCCCTGGCGATGTTCTTCTTCGCGCCGCTGGAGAAGGCGTTCTACCCGCTGCTGATTACCTCCCAGAACGTGCCGGTATTCGCCATCGCGCCGTTGCTGGTGGTCTGGTTCGGCTACGGCTTCCTGCCCAAGGTGCTGATGGCGGCGATCATCGTCTTTTTCCCG
Source organism: SAR324 cluster bacterium (assembly GCA_027296185.1). Classification (GTDB taxonomy): domain Bacteria; phylum SAR324; class SAR324; order SAR324; family JACQKK01; genus JAPUJL01. Next base: position 3,258 of record JAPUJL010000386.1, read on the forward strand.
ATCACGGTCGCCACCCTCGACGGGCTGAAGCGCACCGACCCGGACCTGGTACGGCTGTTCCGCACCATGGGCGCCTCTCCGGCCCAGATTCTGTGGAAGCTGCGGCTCCCGGCCGCGATGCCTGCCCTGTTCTCCGGATTGAAGATCAGCGCCATCTACTCCACCATCGGCGCCGTGATCGGCGAATGGGTCGGGGCCGGCGCCGGGCTGGGCTACCTGATGCTCTCCGCCAACGCACAGCTGCGGGTGGCGGAGGTGTTCGGCGCCATCCTCTGCCTCACCCCCATCGGCCTGACGCTGCTGGGCGCGGTGGTGCTCGCCGAGCGGGTGCTGTTGCCCTGGCAACGCTTGGCCGCCCGTGAGGACGAACCGCTGGAACCCCATCCCTAACCCCTCCTTGAAACCGCCACCGCCATGAAAATCGTCGTTCTGAGTTTCGTGATTCTCTGCCAGGCGGCCTGCTGGGCCGCGGCCCAGGAGCGCTACCGCCTGATCCTGGACTGGTTCCCCAATGCCGACCACGTGCCGCTGTATGTGGCCCAGCTAGCGGGCTTCTTCGAGAAGCAGGGGCTGGAAATCGAGCTGATACCCCCCGCCGACCCCAACGATCCGCTGAAGCTGGTGGCCGCGGGTCAGGCGGCTTTCGGCATCAACTACCAGCCCAACGTGATCATCGCCCGGGCCGAGGGGCTGCCGGTGCGCTCGATAGGGGTGCTCGTGGAACACCCGCTCTCCTCGCTGGCGTACCTGAAGAGCAGCGGCATCCGCAAGCCCGCCGACCTGAAGGGCAAGCGCATCGGGTATTCGGTGCAGGCACTGGAACTGGCGCTGCTGAAGGCGCTGATGGCGCATTCCGGGCTGACGCCGGCGGACTACACCACGGTGAACGTCAACTTCAACCTCACCTCCTCGCTGCTGTCCGGCCAGGTGGACGCCGTCATGGGTGCCTTCTGGAACTACGAGTTGGCGGAATTGGAGCTGGAGGGGGTGCCGGGCGGCTACTTCGCCCTGGAGGAACACGGCATCCCCGACTATTACGAGCTGATCGTGATCTCCAGCGACCGCTTCGACGACGCCAATCCCGGCGTGAGCACGCGGCTGGTAACCGCCCTGCACCGGGCGATCAAGTTCACCCGCGCCAACCCGGATTACGCCCTGGAACTCTATTTCCAGGCCAACCCGGAAGTGAGGCGCGAACTGGACCGGAGGGCGTTCCGGGCGACACTGCCTCTCTTCGCCCGCAGTCAGACCCAGTCCCGCGAGAAGTGGCAGCGCTTCGTGGACTTCTCGCTGAAGATGGGGATCATCGAGAATCCCGTCCGCACCGACGATCTCTACCGCAACCGCTAGTGCTGCGCGGCGCGAGGTCTTCTAGGGAGTTGAGAAGGAAGCCAAGTCAACCGAATCGAATCCAATGCAAATTCATTTCTGCGTAATCTATTGGCGAATTGGCCGGAGCAACCGAAAACCGCGTTCCTGAGGAAGACCCCACAGGGGTCTGTCTCGAAGGGCGCGGTGACGATGAACCACGGCGAGACCAGAAATTGGGCAGCTGGTTCTACACATACATACTCCTATGTAGCGACGGGTCGTATTACTTGGGTCACACCGACCGACTTGAATATCGGCTGGCTGAACAAGAGCGCGGAGACGGCGCGCAAAACACCCGATCCCGCCTCCCAGTTCAGTTGAAGTGGCACGAACGATTCCGCACCCG
>JAPUJL010000387.1 GCA_027296185.1 SAR324 cluster bacterium
GCCAACGACGTGGTCAACCCGGCGGCCAACGAGGATGCGTCCAGCCCCATCTACGGCATGCCGATCCTCAACGCGGAGATGGCGCGGACGGTGATGGTGCTCAAGCGCAGCATGAATCCCGGGTTCGCCGGGATCGACAATGCCCTGTTTCTCAAGGACAACACCATGATGCTCTTCGGCGACGCCAAGTCCACCCTCAACAAGCTGGCCCAGGCACTGTAGCGACGAGCTCGGCCGAGGAACCTCGCCGCCCGCCCCGTCCGCTTTTTCTTCCGTTGCAAATAGCGGATAATTCTCCTATGGAATACTTCTGCGCGCCGCGCGGCGGGGTTGACGTAGGGGGATGGTGGGGCAACCCGTGGGGATTCCCTACGTTAAAGCGACAAGACGTTCCGCCGCCGTTGCGGGCGTCAACCGTACGCACGGGCATCGCCTCCCCGGCAGGGGTCAACGGATACCGCCATGTCTGAAAATCCCAATTTCTTCCGCACCGTGTTCGACGAGGCCAACGACACGGAATTCGACGCGCAGCGGTTCCTGCTCGCCGTCGAATCCCAGTTCCAATCTCCCGACGTGCACGAGGAGGTGCGCTGGCGGCTCAACGTGCTGCGGGAGCTTTCCGCCGATCCGGGCCTGGAGGAGGCGGGCAGCGGGCTCCGCAAAGCGCTGAGCCGGATCTTCGCCACCTCCACCGATGAGCAAGAGATTCTCTCCAGCCTCAAGGATCTGACCGAGGTGGAGGGCGGCGCCGACGGAAAGGCGGTGGACCTGCGGCGCTTCATGAAGCGCGAGCGGCGCACCTTTGATGAGGGCGATTACCGCAAGGTGCTTCTGAAGAAGATCGAGAACACCCGCTCTCAGGTGCAGAACCTGATGCTCTTCTTCCCCGATGCCGTCGACGAACTCACCGAACTCTCCGCCAGCCTCGTGGAGTTGGTGCAGGATCTTAAAATGGAGGCCGACGAGATCCAGGCGATCCGGGCGAAGGAGGAGGCGCTGCGGGAATCGCCGGAGTTCGCCAATTACGAAAGTCTGAAGCAGGCGTTTCTCAAGCAGTGGCTGGGCCGCTTCACCGGCATGAGCGACGAGGAGATCGAGAACCTGGCGCCGGAGGAAGCCCAGCGGCTGATCGTCGAGCACCAGCGCCACCAGATGACCCAGCTGCTGAAGTCCGAGGTCAAGCTGACCAGCATCGACATGGGCGAGCACCTGAACGTCCACGACACGCTGGAAGGCGAGTTCACCGACGAGGCGTTCTGGACGGGCGCCAATGTTTCGGCGAAGAAGGGCTTCCGGGATTGGGTGCTGGGCGCCGTCCAGGCATTCGGCATGCTGAAAGGCCAGCGCTATGCCCTGTTCGAGAACACCAAGGACGCCGATCAGATGTTACTGCTCGGCATCGGGGTGGCGGACATTTCCGAGGAAGAGGGCGAGCTGGTGAAGATGGTGCCCTTCGCCAAGCCCTTCACGCGGAAGTCGGGCTATCTGCTGGAGGTCCGCAACCGCGGGCTGGGCGACTCGGCCGAATATTACGTCGAGCTCCGCCACTACGTGCTGCCCTTCCTGTTCGCCTTCGATTCCATGAAGGAATTCAAGCTCAACGGCGATCTGCTCTCCTTCTTCACCAGCCAGTACTGACCGGCCCCAGGCGGCACCCGGACTTCCCGGCCCTATCGTCTGATCCGCACCCGGCGGTATGCGGCGCGGTTCGTCTTGAACCGGGTGAAGAGGCCCCGCGCATAATTCGCCGGGGTGTAGTGGCGGCCCAGCTTGAGCCCGGCCCTTGGATTTTCGGCGCCTGCGGGCACCCGCGCCACCGGGCACGCCTCTCCCGAGCGCTGCCGGTAGAGGGCGCAGATGGAGCGGGCCACGGCCGTATCGGCGAAGAGCGCCTCCTTTTCCAGCAGCAGGTCCCGCCGGATTTGACCCAGGGGCATTTCCGGAAAGATCTTCCGCACCGCGCGCTCCGTGTTGGAGGGGCTGTCGGCCGGCATCCCGCCGCTGTAGACGAGCAGGTCGCCGTCCAGGATGAGCTGCCGCCCCGAGAGACGGCCCAGCATCTCCTGATGGGCAGCGTTGCGGGAAGAGAATTCCCCGGAATTGTAGTCGGCCCCGGCGTAATAGACCGCGTCCGCCGGGCTCAGGCGGCGGCGGTAATAGCGGTAGCTCTTCCGCAGCAACCCCACCCCCTCGGTCAGCCCGCGCTGCAGGGCCGTGCGCGAATCCAGCAACAGCCGGCGCATGGCCGCGGGCGATGCCACCGGGTCGCCGCGGGCGCGGGCGTTGCGGAAGGCCTTGGCCACGTTGACCTGCAGGGGGCCGATGGTCTGCACCGGGTCGGGCACCCAGCGCCGCTCGGCCCGGGAGGCGAGGGCCTCGGGCAGAAGGTATTCGTCCTGGAGGCGGTTCCGCACCCAGGGGCGCAACTCCTCTTCCATGTACCGCGCCAGATCGCCCTCGGTGCGCACGTGACCCCGGGCGGTATCTTTGCGCAGCTTGACCCGCAGCGCGTCGTCGAAATCGGACAGGGAGATCAGCCCCGCGGCGATGAAGCTTTCGCCGGCGATCTGCTCCATGCGCCGGACGAACAGGGCCTCCAAATCCCGCTCGGCCAGCGGCGGATCCAACCGTACCCCCGACTCCAGTTGAATGGCCGAGAGCACCAGCACGAGAAAGTCGTCGTCCGCGCAGTCGGCGCCCTGCACGTGGAGCGCGCGGTTGAGCGCCCGGATCCAGCGCTCCCGCCCGGGTCGCGGAAACTCGACAAACAGCACCGCCCGCGCCCGCGCGGCCTGACCCCGGGTGAGGCAGGGCCACCCCGCGTCGTAGATCATCTCGTTCCGGTCTTTCAGGCTGGGCGGCGGGGGCTCCAGGGCCACCAGGGATTTGGGCGGGGGCAGGGGCGGCGGACGCAGGCAGGCGGTCAAACCCGCGCCCAAGGCCAACGCCAGCCCTA
>JAPUJL010000388.1 GCA_027296185.1 SAR324 cluster bacterium
TCGACGCTGAAGACGAAGTCCTGGCCGCGCTTGGACATGTGGCAGGACTTGCAGAACCTCATGTTGCCCGTGTTGCCGTCGGCGATCATCGTCATGTCGGGCTGGGCCATCTGGTAACGCCAATCGTTGCCCGAAGTGTCGTAGCCCGGCGCTTCCTTCTTCATCAGGAAGATCGGGCCCCGGTGGGATGGCCGGCCGTCGCCGGTGCGGTGGAACGACTGGCTCAAGATCACCGTGCCCTCCGGATAGGCCTGAAAGTCCGTGCCGCCCCGGCGCACCAGGCGCGCATTGTGGCGGTAGGCTTCCGCCGCTTCGGCGGGCGAGACGAAGGTCAGCAGGAGGCGGTTGCCGTGGGCGGCGCTTTGGACGAAGCCGGTGGTTTTCTCGAATCCGCCGTTGAGGTAGTCCAGCGCGTCCTCGATCCGCACCTTGCCCGCCTGGCCCGCACCCCCACAGGGATTGCAGGGATTGCCGTGCTCGTCCACGGCGGCCGCGAAGTCCGCCGCGGTATCCCACGGCACACCCGAATCGCCCTCGCCGGGAGCCGGAACGGCAGCGGCGCCCGGAGCGACCGGGTTGCAGGGATTGTCGTCCGCCAGGGCGGTCGGCAGGCCGGCGCCCGAGAACTGAACGAGCCCGAACGCTCCGCCGATGGCCCACAAGATGGCGACGGTGAGCAGAATCCCCGCGTTGTTTTTCAGCTTTTCCCCACGCATAGTCTTCATCCTTTCGTGGGAACCCGTGCGGAGACGCACCGGGTTCCGTTCCTCAGGATCGGCGATGGATCCTCCCGCCGGCTCGCCGGGGCCCGAGCCGCCCGTGTGGGAACTCGTGGCCTTGGCCGGTGGAGGTCGGCTCCAAGCTCCCAGAATACCCCGTTCCGGAGTTATTGGAAATCGGAATTATTCTCCCCTTCCCGTCCGGCTGGCCCAGGGACGGATCACGGCAGCTCGTAGCTTCCCTCGACCACCATCATGCCCTGGGCGTTACCCGTGGAGGCGGTGGGTTCGTAGTCCACGGCAAAGCTGGCCGCACCCGTGATCCCCGTATATTTCCCGGTGCCGCTCATGAGCAGCATTTCGCCATCGCCTCCGCTGGCCATGTCGGGGGCGGTGGCCCGCTGGATCATCAGGTAGAACGCGTCCCCGTCCTCGTCCGTGACGCCGCAATAGCCGAACACGAATCCGTTGTCGTTGACGGTACTGCACTGCATCCGGGATTGGTGCATAAAGCCCCCGTCCGCCGAGTTGATCAACACGCCGCTGAGTTTGGCGTAGGTGAATCTGACGTCTCCGAACTCGGACCCGTCCAGCACCGCCGAGAACCCCATGGAGGCGCGGAAAGTGCCCGTGGTCGGCCCGGCAGCGGCGGATTCCAGCTCGACCGCCGCGGCGGCGTATTCCTCAACCCCGGCCTCGTGCTGATCGGCCCAGGCCGGCAGCCAGACTGCCTGGAGCAGGAGGAAACCGGCGCCGGCCGCCAGCGCCTGGAGAGTCTTGGTGTGGATTCCGCTCATGCTCTTCTCCGTAGGGTCAATTCCGCTCGATTGGAGCAGTTCGATCGGGAACGCCATGGGCCGGTGCTGCGCTCGGCACTGCGCTCAGCATTGGGCTCGGCACTGGGCTCGGCATTGGCCCCGGCACCGGACTACCCGGCCCGCGCCTGCAGCCGGGGGGGCGATCCCGGCGGGAGGACCTGCAGGGTTTTGAGAAATTCCACGATCTCGTTCTGCTCGGCTTTGGGCAATGCGAAGAAGGCATCCCGCGATGCCCGCGCCTCGCCCCCGTGAACGTGGATCGCCTCGGTGATCATCGGCAGGTCCCCCCGGTGGCCGTAGGGGTCCGAACTGCCCACATCCCAGAGCTTTCGGGTGAGGAACTCCCGCGTGGAGCGCCCCACCCGCTCGGGCACGCGGTAGAATTCCTCCGGCGAGGCGAATCCGAACAGGGTTCCGTCGGCCAACCGCTCGTTGGCGAAATGATCGAAGTCGGCGTCGTTCAGGTCGTGCCGCTTGAGGTCGGTGAATGCCCGGACAATAGCCCCGGAGGTGCCCACCGGTTCCAACCGCGGCTTCTCGCCCTCCCGGGTCATGTCGAAGGCGAAGCCGCCCCCCGCATTCGCGGGAGAAAGCTGCCCCGGCGGATTCAACGGATTCGGCTCCTGGAACCGCCGGTCGTCCAGGGTCAACTCCGCGATGTGGCACGCGGCGCACCCGATTTGCCCGAACCGCTCCCGGCCGGTTTCCGCGGCCCGGGCCGCCGCGGGATCGGCGGGAATCCGTTGTCCGGGCGTGCCGAGGGACGCCTGGTAGACCGCCAGCGCGGTCAAATCACCCACGCTGATCTCGTCGGTCACACCGTCGCCGTCCGGATCGGCGCCGAGTCCGAACCGCTCGGAGGATTGCATGCCGTGGTGGTGATTGAGGGAGTAATCGGAAATTTCCCGTAGGGACACCGACGTGCCTTTGTGCCGGAACGGCTTGACGATCAGGTCCCAGTCGACCCCTTCGATGCGCGAGGGATTCACCTTGCCGTCTCCACGCACGGTGATCTCGCCGAAGCGTATCCCTTTCGCCACCAACGCCCGCGTCTCCTCCACGTCCAGCGGGCTTTCTCCCGCCCGTGCGCGGATGAGCGCCGCCTCCCGGGCCGTCTCCCGGATCGCGATCAGCTCCCGCGTCAGCTCTCGGGCCAACATTTCGATCGGGCCGGAGCCGTGCATGCCGAGGGTGTTGCGCTCGTTGGCGAACTCGGGCAGGACGAACCGCGCCACCGGATCGAGGGCCTCCGCCTGCAGGAACGTGTTGGCCACGAAATCCCCCGCGCCGCCGATCCGGGGAATGATGTGACAGCCGGCGCAGGAATTCGAGGTGGGTCCGGACGTGCGAATGAACGCCGGCTCCACCGGGACCCGAGGTGCGCCGGTGCCCGTGGATGCGGGGCGGCCCTGACCGTCCAGGGTGTTGAAGCGCGCCAGGAAGAGCATCGAGCCATGGGCCATCAATTCGTCCAGGCCGACCGCGCCGCGGCCGATCGCCGCCTGATCCAGATGCGCGGCGATGGTGGGGCGGTCCCCGATCGGCGGCGGCTCCTGGGCGAGCGCGGCTGCGGGCATCAGGAACAGTGCCAATCCAACAACAGCGAACCACCCCCTTCGATCGCTGTTCCCAAACTGCTGGACCTTGTGCATGGAGTAATCCCCATTCGCTTTTACCGTTTTCATGGCCCCCGTCCGTCCGTCCGCCTCTTCGATTCCGCCGCCGCCGTGGCCGCGGCCAGGGATCCCGCGGATCGAATCGGTTGCTCGACCCCGCGCGGAGCTCATCGGCTACCGCCCTCGAATACGACTCGCGGCGACCCGGCGGGAAGGATTTGCAGGGTCTTGAGATACTCGACGACCGCGTCCCGCTCGAACTCGGAAAGCGCGAAGAACCCATCGCGCGATTCCCTCGCCTCGCCGCCGTGCTGGTAGATCGCCTCGGTGATCATGGTCAGATCGCCCCGGTGGCCGTAAGGATCGGTGTTGCCCACGAACCACAGCTTGGCGGTGAGAAACTCGGCGTTGGGCCGATTGGGGTTGGCGGGCACGGCGTAAAAGGAATCCCGGGAGGCGTAGCCGAACAGGGTGCCCATGGGCCGCTGCTCGTTGGCGAAATGGTTGTAATCGCCGTCGCTCACATTGTGGCGCTTGAGGTCGGTGAACGCCCGCACCAGCGCGCCGTTGCCGTCGGCCTCCAGCCGCGGCTTCAAGCCGGCCCGGGTCATGTCGAATTTCAGCACCGCTCCCAGCCCTTCCTTGCGCAGTGCATGGCGGGTGGGGTTGAAGGGATTGGGCTCGTAGAAATGGCGGTCGTTCAGGCGCAGCACCGGGAGGTGGCACTCGCCGCAGCCGATCCCCTCGAAGAGGGCCTTGCCCCGCCCCACCGCCCGGAAGACGTAGGGATGGGTGGGAATCTTCCGCCCGGGCGTTCCGAGCCCCGCCTGGAAGATGGCCAAGGCGGTGATGTCGCCGACCGTCAGTTCGTTGGTCACGCCGTCCCGGTCGGGATCCTTGTCGGCGCCGAATTTCTCCACCGCCTGCATGCCGTGGTGCAGGTTCATCGCGCGGCTGGCGAACTCCCGGAGGGACACCTTCGCCCCTTTCTGATGGAACGCCTT
>JAPUJL010000389.1 GCA_027296185.1 SAR324 cluster bacterium
CTTGTGTTTATGGGAGCGCCACGATAAAACCGGGTCATCGGGCCGCCGCTGCAAGCCAGGATGGTAACGCGAGAGGCAAGGCGAGTGGAGCGACCGCGGTCGGAGCGAACAGAAATCCTTTCGCCGCGCGGCACCTTCAATTCCAAGGATTCGATGCCAACCACCATCGTATTTGCCAGCGAGAAGGGCGGAGTGGGCAAGACCACCTCCGCGGTGAATCTCGCCGTGGCGCTCGTGATCGGCGGGTACAAGGTGCTGCTGATCGACATGGATCCGCAAGGCTCGATCCGATTTTCCTTCGGCGTCAAAACCCCAGCGGAGAAGGGTACGCTTCAACTTCTCACGGAGATCTCCACCCCGCTCAGCGATTTGATCTCCACCCCCAACAGCAGCGGATTGGACGCCATCTATTCGAACATCGATACCCTGAACGACCAGCGGGACCTCGACCGCAGCGGAATGGATCCCTTTTCACTCAAGCGGCGGTTGACCAACGAGGCGCAGCACTACGATTTCGTGGTGCTGGATGCCCCGGCCTCCACCGGCGCCCTGGCCGTGGCCGCGCTCACTGCGGGGGATTTGTCCATTTTGCCCCTGCAGTGCGAATCCCTGGCGATCAAGTCGCTGAAGCGGTTTCTGGTAGCCTTCAAGGAGTTGCAGGGGGAAGTGAACCCCAGCCTGCGTATCGCGGGGATTCTGCTCACCATGTACGACCGCAGCCTGGAAGTGCACCGGCGCATCTGCCGGGAGGTTTATGACGCCCTGTACGACACCGTGTTCGATACGATCATCCCCAAGTCCAAGGAAATCACCGAAGCCAGCGCCGTGGGCCAGTCGGTGATCACCTACGGAATCAACAGCATCGGCGCGACCGCCTACATCCGGCTGGCCAAGGAAATCCTGGACCGCTTCAACCTTCGCCCCCGCGGGGCGTGACCCGCCTGCCATGCCCGGCCTGCGGCGCCAGGGACGGACGCTCGCCCTTCAGTTGCTCTACCAGACCGAAATGAATCCGGAGCTCGGCACCGAGACGATCGAGCAGTTCTGGTCGTCCGCCGACGCCTCCAAGCGGGCGCGGGCGTTCGCCATGCAGTTGTTCGAGGGCACGCGGGCCAATCTGACCACGATCGACGGCATGCTGTCGGACTGCCTGGAGAACTGGAAGCTCAGCCGGCTCTCGGTGGTCGTGCGCAATCTGTTGCGCATGGCGGTCTGGGAGATGGTGCACCTGGGCGAATCGCCTCACGCGGTGGTGATCGACGAGGCCGTCTCCGTGGCTCGGGATTTCGAGGACGACGAGTCGGCGCGCTTCGTCAACGGGGTCCTGCAACGCTGCTGGGAGGCGGGAAGGGTGGACAATACCGGCACCGGCGGAACCGGCGGCACCGGCGCTTGATCCGTCACCCGCCTCGTGATGCAATTGGACTGACGACGACCCGGCCGAGCAGGCTCCCCCTTCACTCCCGCCCCGGCACACCCGATGCCCGTCAAGCAGCCCGCCAAGCGGTCCACCCAACAGCCTGCCAAGCAGCCTGATCGGGCGGAACTGACCGCCGCCCGCCGCGACATGCAGCGCACACTGCTGAATTACTACGCCGAGCCCGAGCCGGCCCTGAGCGACGCGGACTTCGATGCCCTCAAGACCCGCATCGCGGCGTTGGAGGCGGAGCACCCCCAATGGCGCGAGTGGGATTCCGGCGCCATGCACGTCACCGCGCCGGCTGCCGAGGCCTTCCCCACCCGCCCCCACAGCACGCCCATGCTCAGCCTGGGCAACGCGTACTCCCTCGAGGAGTTGCGCGAATGGCAGCAGAGCCTGCTGCGGCTGGTGCCGGACCAGCGGCCGGCCTACGTGGCGGAACTGAAGGTGGATGGCGTGGCGATCGCGGTGCGCTACGAGCAGGGCCGGTTGACCTCCGCTGTCACCCGGGGGGACGGCACGAGCGGAGAGGAGGTGACGCCCAACGTCAAGACGATCCGCTCCCTGCCCCATAACTTGCCCGAGCCGCTGACGATGGAAGTGCGGGGGGAGGTGTACTATCCCTTCCTCTCTTTCGAGCGAATGAACCGCCACCGGGAACGGATCGGCGAACCCATTTTCAAGAACCCGCGCAATGCGGCCGCAGGCACGCTGCGCACTCTGGACACCAGCGAGGTCGGTGCCCGGGGGCTGGAACTCATGGTCTATGCCCTGGCCAGCGAATCGCCCCACCCCACCCACTGGGCCACGCTCGGCTGGTTGAAGGAACTGGGGCTTCCCGTGAGCGGGCAAACCGCCGCTTGCGCGGACCTGGAAGAGGTGGAGGCATTCTACACCCATTGGGAAAGCCGCCGCGATGAGCTGCCCTTCCAAATCGACGGCATCGTGGTGAAGGTGGACGGCCTGGCCCTGCGCGAAGAGATCGGCGCCACGGCCCGGTCGCCCCGCTGGGCGGTGGCCGTAAAATACGCCACCGAGCAGGCGGAAACCCGGCTGCTGGACGTGGAGGTGGGCGTGGGGCGCACGGGCGCGCTGACGCCCGTCGCCATTCTGGAGCCGGTGGAACTGGGCGGCACCACCGTCTCTCGGGCGACCCTGCACAACTACGACCAGGTGCGGCGGCTGGGGCTGAGGTTCGGCGATACCGTGCTCGTTGAGAAGGGCGGGGAGATCATCCCCAAAATCGTCGGCGTCGACACGACGCAACGCACGGGTAAGCAGCGCCCCGTCAAGCCCCCCGGTAAATGCCCTTCCTGCGGCGCGCCGCCGGTACGGGAGGAGGAAGAGGTGGATCTGCGCTGCGTCAATCCCCTCTGTCCGGCGCAACAGGCGGAGCGCATCCGGCACTTCGTCTCCCGGGGCGCCATGGAAATCGAATCCATTGGTCCGGCGTTGATCGAGCAACTGCTGCGGGAGGAGCTGCTGAGCTCCGTGGCGGACCTGTACCGCCTCGAAGTGGAGCAACTGGAACAACTGGAG
>JAPUJL010000039.1 GCA_027296185.1 SAR324 cluster bacterium
ATGCGCGAACTCAAGCGCAAGCTGATCAAGGAAGGCCTCTTCAAGGAGTTGAGCCGCCGCAAGTTCTATCTCAAGCCCTCGGTGGCCCGCCGCATCAAGCGCAGCCAGGCGGCGAAGGTCCGCAAGAAGGAAGCCCAACGCGAACGCGATCGGTTGATGCGCTGAGTCGCACGGCCCGGTGGTAAGCGGTTCCCCTTTCCGATTTGCCCTAATTCTCCTCCCGACCCAGTCGACCGTACTCCGCCGGCCGTCGTGCGTTCGTGGTGCGGCTCACGGCCCCCGGCGCCGGGATGTGCCATGGCGCAACGAGCGCCGGGCGAGATCCCGGAGCGTTCTGGCTCAAGATTTCGCGAACGGAGTGCGGTGAGCACCGGAGGCTTACTCGTCCAATCGGTAGCCGGTGCCGTAGACGGTTTTGATGCGCTTGGTGAGGGGGGGGATTTTCTTGCGCAGTTCCTTGATGTGGCTGTCGATGGTGCGGTCGGTAATGAAGGTGTCGGACCAGATCTTTTGCAGGATCGCGTCGCGGGTCAGAACCCGGCCCTTGTTCTGCACGAGAAGCCGCAGCAGACGGATCTCCTTGACGGTGAGCGGAATCTGCCGGTCGCCGCAGGTCGCTTCCTGCCGATCCCAATGGATCGTGTAGTCTTCCAGCTCGGTCGTCTCGGCCCCGTCCGGAGCGGCGGCGTCCCCCAGCCGCTTCTTCACGCGGGCCCGCAGCACGTCGCGGTTGAAGGGCTTGGTGACGAAATCGTCGGCGCCCAGCTCCAGTCCGAACGTCTCGGTTTCCGGTTCCAGCTTGGAGGTCAGGAAGATCACCGGAATCTGGCGGGTGTGCTCCATCTGCCGCAAGCGCAGGCAGGTCTGGAAGCCGTCCATCCCCGGCATGACGATGTCGAGCAGGATCAGGTCGGCCGCGACCGTGTCGAGCAGCGCGAGCGCCTCCTTGCCGTTGGTGGCCAGGTGCACCTCGTACTCGTCCGCGAATACCGTGGCGAGGGCCTCGCGGAATTCTTGCTCGTCGTCCACGATCAGCAAAATCAAAGGCATTTAGATTCGCTCGGAAATGCCGCAGGTGAAAGTTGGGCCACCTTCATCGCGCGAGCCGGGAGCAGTCTCCACCGGGCAATCCCAGGCCCGCCTTCCCGTGGGCGGCGTCCGCCAGCTCAGCCGCTGTCCGCCATGGGCTCCAGACGGTCGTCCATCAGTGCCTTCACCGTCCGCAGATAGGCGATCGGGTTGGGAGGCGTCCGCAGCCCCGCGATGGCGGGTCCCGCCAGCCGGGCCACCTCCGTCAGTTCCTCAGCCGATCCGAAGAAGATCCAGCGGGTGGGTGCGTGGCCCCGGTTGATGAACCGCATGAGGGGCGCGGTCTCGACCGCCGAGGACGCCAGATCGACCACCGCCAGATCGGGGGGATCGGCACCGAATTCCTGGGCCGGGTCGCAAGCCGGCGCGCATTGTTCCACGTCCACCAGGCCGACTTCCAGCAGGACGTGCTCGAGCAGCTCGGCGGTCTCCTTGGCGCCGGCGATGATCCGCACCGACGCATCGCTGTGCCTGGAAAGGTCGGGCAGGGCATCGCGGCGAAACACGATCGGCAGCCGAAGGGTCAGCGTCGTCTCGTCGTCCGGCCGGGATTCGGCGGAAATCGCCCCGTGGTGCAGGCCCGCGGTTTGTTGGGCGATGTAGAGTCCCAGCCCGTATCCGGCACCGCCCTGATTGTTGTGGGAATACTTGTGGAAGATGCTCTCCGCGTCTCCCCCAGGGAACCCCGGGCCGTCATCGGTAATGGACACCGTCCAGGTGCCCGCGTCTTCCCCCGAGAGCCCTTCCAACCGGCTCTGCATGCGCACGTTGCCCTGGGCATACTTCACCGCGTTGCCCAGGATGTTGCGGATGGCCTGCGCGATCATCTCGCGGTCGCCGAAACCGATGGCCTCCGCCGCCTGGCAATCCAGGTCGAGATTCAACCCCTTGGCCAGGATCATCGGCCGGTGATCCTCGATGCAGCCGCGCAGCAACTCCCTCGGCGCAAAGAAGGTGGGCCGAGGAATCAGCTTCCCTTCATCGAGCTTGTTCATGTCGAGCAGGTTTTCCACCAGCCGCCGGGCGAGCCGGGTCTGATTCACGATGCGGCCGATCAATTCCTGCGCCTCGCCGCTCCCAACGCGCTCCGCGGTATCCGACAACATCTGGCAGGTCAACTCGATGGCCAACATTGGGGCGCGCAAATCGTGGGAGCAGAACGAGAGGAACTCGTCCTTCAGCCGGTTGGCGCTCTCGAGCTCCGCGTTACGCCGCTTCAATTCGCGCTGAAGGTACCGGGTGCGCAGCACCGCCTGGAAGCGTGCGGTCAGCACCTGGGAAATCATGGGCTTGCCGATGTAATCCACCGCACCCATTTCCAGGCCGCGGATGATGTAGCGCGGCTCGTGCACGGCGGAAAGAAAGATCACGGGAATATCGGCCCAGGCCGGGTTGTCCTTGATGCGCTGGAAGGTCTCGAACCCGTCCATCTCGGGCATCATGACGTCCAGCACGATCAGGTTCACCGAATGCCCGCCGAGATAGTCCAGCGCCTCGGCGGCCGAACCGAGGAGCACGAGATTGCACGGGAATTTCTCGCGCATCAAGGCGAACTTGACGAGCTGCAGGTTGGACGGCTCGTCGTCGACCACCATGATCGTGGGATCGGGGCCCCCATCTGACCCGGGTTCCGTCACGTTATTCCTTCCTCGCTCAGAGGGATTCCGGCGCCGCTCCCGCGTCAGGCACCGCCGCGCGGGCTCGGCTTCCCGCTATGCCGGCGGCTCAGGCGGCGGCTCAGCCGGACAATTCCTTGGCGCGGGCATAGGCCCGCTCGACACCCTGCTTGAAGGTTTCCCCTAACGCGCCGTCGTTGAAGGCTTCCAGCGCGGCTGCGGTCGTCCCCCCCTTGGAAGTCACTTGCTCGCGGAGGGTAGCCGCCGGAACACCCTGCCGCTTCCACAATTCGGTGGC
>JAPUJL010000390.1 GCA_027296185.1 SAR324 cluster bacterium
GCCGAGGAAGCCGCCGGCAAGGGACGGCGAAATTTCGCCTGCCCGTACCATGGCTTGGTCTACGATACCGAGGGGCGGCTGATTTCCATCCCCGACGGCAACTACGGATTCGCGGGCCTGGACCCGGATACGATGAGCCTGATCCCCCTGCCCGTGGAGGAGCGGTACGGGTTCGTGTGGGTGGTGCCGAACCCCAAGGGCTCCATCGACCTGGACGATTACCTGGGCGGTTTGGCGGAGGATTTGGCGGCCTACGGATTCGAGCGCTACCACCACTTCGAGACCCGCACCTTCAAGCGCCGGATGAACTGGAAGCTGGTCTCCGACGGGTTCGGCGAGGCGTACCACATCAAGGTGCTGCATAAGAAGACCATCGACTCCATCTTCCACTCCAAGGGCACGGCGTTCGATTCCTTCGGCCGCCACCACCGGCTGGTGGCTGCCCTGCGCAGCCTGGACGAACTGCGGGATTTACCCGAAGCCGAATGGGATCTGATTCCCCACAGCACGATCGTCTACAACCTGTTCCCCAACACGGTCTTCCTGATGCAGGGGGACCACATCGAGGTGGCGCGGTTCTTTCCGGGCGCCCACCCGGGGGAAAGCACCATCCACTTCTCCCTCTTCACGCCGGAGCCCTGCACCACCGAGAGCGCCCGGGGCCACTGGCAACGCAACATGGATTTGCTGGTGGAAACCGTCGAGCAGGAGGATTTCCGCGTCGAGGAACAGATCCAAGTGGGAGTGGAAAGCGGCGCCCTGACACAACAGGTGCACAGCGGGTACGAACAGGCCCTCGCCCACTTTCACGGCCAGGTGCGGCAAGCCCTGGGGCAGCCGGCCGCGGCCGCGCTCCAAGCCGCGGCGAACTAACCCCACAAGCTGGGGGGCTAGGCGGCGATCCGCCGGGCGCGGGACGCGGGGGCGCACTCCGGATTTGACTCAATCGAAAGGGAAACTCACGGTGGCGAGCATACGGTCACGCATTCAAGACGGCTTCGAAGTCCTGGGCCACAAGATCTATCGTCACCGCTTCAAGACGCTGGGGCTGATGCTGCTGATCACGGCGGCCATCCTGACCCAACTGCCGAAGGTCGGGCTCGACACCTCCAACGAGAGCTACTTTCACGAGGACGACCCGACCCTGGGCGACTACGATGCCTTTCGGGAGCAGTTCGGCCGGGAGGACACCGTTGTGGTCGCCGCCACCCCGCCCGACGTGTTCGATAGGGCTTTCCTGGAAAAGCTGACCGCGTTCCACCGGGCGCTGGAGGAGCGCGTGCCCTACGTGGACGAGGTCACCAGCCTGGCCAACGTGCGCCATACGCGGGGCGAGGGGGACAAGCTGATCGTCGAGGATCTGCTGAAGGAGATTCCCGAGAGCCCCGAAGGGCTGCGGCGGTTGAGGGAACGCGTCCTGTCCTCCTCGCTGTACCCGAACTTCCTGATTTCCGAGGATGGCGGGCTCACCATCGTCGTGGTGAAAACCCTCGCCTACTCTCCGGGAACGGATGAAGGGGAGCTGCTCGAGGGCTTCGACGAGGGCCAGGCGCCGGGCACCACCCCGGAGGGCGAGGCGCGGGTGCCGCTGACCACCGGGGAGAACCGGGCGGTGGTGCAGGCGGTGGAAGCGGTCGTGGCGGAGTTCGACGGCCCCGATTTTCCGCTGCACGTCACCGGTGGCGCGGTGTTCAGCGAGTTTTTCGCCACCACCATGGGGCGGGACATCGCCAAGTTCCTGCTGATGGCCTTCGGGGCCGTGGGGCTGCTGCTGCTGATTCTGTTCCGGCGCTTCACCGGGGTGCTGCTGCCGATGCTGGTGGTCTTCCTGGCGCTGTTGACCACCGTGGGGCTGATGGCGGCTTCCGGCGTGCTGTTCACCCTGCCGACGATGATCCTGCCACGCTTCCTGCTGGCGGTGGGCGTGGCCACGTCGGTGCACCTGTTGGTGGTCTTCTTCCGCCACCACCGGGAGCACGGCGACCGGGAGGCGGCCATCGCCTATGCCTTGGGCCATTCGGGGTTGCCGATCGTCATGACCGGGCTGACCACCGCGGCGGGGATGCTGTCTTTCGTCGTGGCGGAGATGGCCCCCGTGGCCCACCTGGGCATCTTCGCCGCCATCGGCATGCTGATCGTCCTGGTCTACACCCTGATATTCCTGCCGTCGTTGCTGGCGGTGTGGCCCCTGCGCCGCGAAGCCCGCTTCGGCGGCAAACGCTACTGGCAGGGGTTCGACCGGCTGCTCACGGCCATTGCGGATTTCACCGCCGCACGCCCCTGGAGCATCGTGATCGTCGGCGCGGCGATCCTGGTGTTGGCCATCGGAGGGCTGTTCCGGCTGAAGCTGACCCAGAACTTCCTGCTCTGGCTGCCGGAAACCCTCGACCTGCGGGTGAGCACCGAATTGATCGACGGGGCACTGAAGGGGATCGACCGGCTGGAGGTGATCGTGGATACGGGCGAGGAGAACGGCCTGTACGAGCCGGATATCATGAACGACATCGAGGCCCTGGCCCGCTACGCCGAGGATTACCGCCACGAGGACGGCCGCCGGTTCGTGGGCAATACCCACTCGGTGGCGGACATCCTGAAGGAAACCCATCAGGCCCTCAACGGCAACGATCCGGAATTCTACGCGGTGCCCCAGGACCGGCGGCTGATCGCCCAGGAGCTGCTGCTCTTCGAGAACAGCGGCAGCGACGACCTGGAAAATGTCGTGGATTCCCTCTTCAGCAAGGCGCGCCTCACCATCAACGTGCCCAACGACGACGGCGCGGTTTACGTGAAGTTCGTCGAGGAGGTGGAGGCGGAGGCGGCGCGGCTGCTCGAGGGCCGGGCGGACGTGGTCGTCACCGGGACGCTGAACCTCTTCACCTCGATGATCCACGCCATGTCCCGCAGCATCATGAAGAGTTACGCCATCGCGGCGGTGGTCATCACGCTGCTGATGATGATGCTGGTGGGCAGCGTGCGCCTGGGGCTCCTCAGCATGGTGGCCAACTTCTTCCCGATCCTGGTCACCATGGGCATCGTCATGGGCTTCGCCGGCATCGATCTGGATATCTCCAGCCTCATGCTGGGCAGCATCGCCCTGGGCCTGGCCGTGGACGACACCATCCACTTCTTCCACAACTTCCGCCGCTACTACGGCGAGTCGGGCGACGCCCCCGATGCGGTGCGGCAGACCCTGCTCACCTCCGGCCGCGCCATGCTGTTCACCACCCTGGTGCTGGTGACGGGCTTCTGGCTGTTCATGTTCTCCACCCTGAAGAACAACTTCAACTTCGGGCTGCTCACCGGCCTGACCCTCATCTTCGCCCTGGCCGCCGACTTTCTGCTCGCCCCGGCGCTGCTGATCCTGGTCACCCGCACCCGCTACGGCCGCCGCCTCACCGAGCGCTGGAGCCGCGCCTGAGCGCGGATTCCCGGCACTCAAATCGCGGTTTCCCCCAGGCCCCGCTAACAAGCAGCGCCGGAAAGCGGGTTGTCTCGCCTGCCCTGAGCGCCGTCGAAGGGAAGGGCGCGGCCGATCGGTTCGGGGCATTTCAGATCGGTCCGGCCGGCCCTGGCGCCCTGGGTTCCGCCGTGTCAGGATCGGGCGGCGGGATATTGGGGGA
>JAPUJL010000391.1 GCA_027296185.1 SAR324 cluster bacterium
CCGGCCCGTAGAACAAGTCGTTCGAGAAGACGAACATCGTGGCCAACGTAAGCTTATCTCCGTCCTCGGCGGTGAAAGTGAATTCGTATGAATCACCCGTTGTCGCCGGACCGGCGGCACCTGCGATGACCGGCGTATCGAACGCCCCACTCGAAATTATTTTCGCGCCGCCGTCGTCGTCTTCGGCACAGCCGAACAGCGCTGCCGCCGCGAGGACGCACAATCCAACGCGCCAGGATCCATTGAACAGTCAAACCTCCAACTGATCGTTGTGAACTTCCGCCGCCATTGGCCGCGGCTCTGGCGCCCAATGTGCCCGCGGAAAATCACGGAACGATCACGGGAGGGTCAAATTATTCTGCATTTTTTCATTGAAGATTGGCGGCGAGCTTCACTTCCGCGGTCTCGGCGGGCAGCTCGAAGGCGAAGGTGGTGCCCCGGTCCACGGCACTCTCGACCGAGATCTCGGTCTCGTGGTGCTCCAGGATGGACTTCGCGATGGCCAACCCGATTCCCGATCCGCCGGAATCGGGGGAGCGGGTCTTGTCGCCCCGGTAAAACCGGTCGAAGACATGGGGCAGGTGCTCCGGCGCTATGCCGCAACCGGTGTCCGACACTTTGACCCGCAGGCTCGCGGGCAGCCGGTCCACGTTGACCCTCACCTCGCCGCCGGGGTCGGTGTGGCGGAGGGCATTTTCGATCAGGTTGGCCAGAACCCGCTCGATCAGGGCGATGTCGCCCACTACGAACGGCAGGTTGCGGTGCAGCTTGCACTTCAGCGAGATGCGGCGGGACTTGGCCGTGGGAACGAACTTCATCAGGACGTCCTGCACGAGCTCCGGCAGCGAGAAGGGCTCGAGGCTCAATTTCAGTTGCTTGGCCTCCAGCTTGGTGAGCTCGAACAGCTCGTCGACCAGTTTGGACAGCCGCCGGACGTTGCCGAGAACGATCCTGAGAAACTTCCGCCGCTGCGCCGGCGGAAGCGCGGCATCCTTCATCAGAACGGTTTCCAGATACCCCTGCACCGAGGAGAGCGGACTGCGCAGGTCGTGGGAGACGTTCGCCACCAGCTCGCGGCGCATGGCGTCCTCCCGGCGCAGTTGCTCCATCTGCTCGACGACCCGCCCGGCCATGTCGTTGAAGGCGGCGCCCAACTGTCCGATCTCGTCCCTGGGGTGTTCGCTCACCCGCTGCGTGAAGTCGCCCTCCTCGAATGCGCGGACGGCCAGGCTCATGGCCCGCAACCGCTTGGTGAGCAGGAAGAACACGATCAGCCCCGCCAAGCCGATGACCACAAAGGCTCCGGCCACGAAGAACAGGATATTGCGGACGATGTAGCTGTCCTCGACCATCGCGGCGATTGAATCGTATTGCTCGCCGCCCAGGATCAGGTACAGATAGCCGCTCCGCTCTCCCATGCGGAGCGGCGCCGCGGAAAAGGGCTTTTGCCGATCGGGGTGCAGCGGATCGTCTCCCAGAATTGGCAGCCGGGCATCGGCCCCGGAGCCGAGGAAGCGCAGCAGCGGATCGAGGGCGATCTCGTTCCGCACGATCGGCTTGTCCCCGGCGGAGACGATTTCGCCGTCCGCGCCCAGCAGGTAAATCTCGATCCTGGGATTGTAGGTCATCATATTGCTCATCAGGGTCCCCACCGCCCCGGGGTCGAGCCCCCCCGCCAACGCCGGCTGAAAGGCCTCCGCCAAATCCGCCGCCAGCCGCCGGTTGAGGCTCTGGTCGGATTCCTGAGCGAACTCCTGAGCCGAGCGCAGTCCGAAGAGGGCCTGGCCCAGGCTGAAGACCAGCAGCAGCACCAGGAAGATGGCCGCAACCCTGCCGTACAGACTGCGGAAAATGACGCTCATGAGTCGAGTTCCTCCAATTCGGCGAATCGGTACCCATAGCCCCACACCGTCCGAATGTAGCGCGGATGGGACGGGTCGTTTTCGATCTTTACCCGCAGGCGGTTGATGTGCGAATTCACCGTGTGCTCGTAGCCGCTGTACGAGTAGCCCCACACCCGATCGAGCAACTGCTCCCGCGTAAACGGCACCCCCGGGTTTGCGGCGAACAGGGCCAACAGGTCGAACTCCTTCAAAGTCAGCTCGACCGGATCGCCGCCGAGCGTGACCTTGCGCTTGTCCGGATAGATGGTCAAGCGGTCGAACTCCAGCGTCCGGCTGGAGGGTCCGATTTCGGGAAAGCCCCGGCTGCGGCGGAGAATCGCATTCACTCGGGCGATCAGCTCGCGGATGCTGAAGGGCTTGGTCAGATAATCGTCCGCGCCCAACTCCAGGCCGAGTACCTTGTCGATCTCCTCCGACTTGGCCGTCAGCATCAGGATGGACATCGTCTTCCCCTGAGCCCGCAATCGCTGGCACACACGGAACCCATCCATCCCCGGCAGCATCAAATCCAGAATGATCAACGCGTAATCGCCGCGCAGGGCCATTTCCAGCCCCGTCTCGCCGTCGCCCGCGATTTCCACGCGGTAACCCGCTTCGCTCAGGTGCATGCGCAGGAGATCGGCGATTTCGGGATTGTCCTCGATCGCGAGGATGCGCGTGTCCATGGGGCTCGATTGTGAAACGATTCGGTGCCCGGCCCCGGGCCGGAATTCCGATCCATGATATGCCGGATGGCGCACGGCAGACAATCCCGGTGGCCAGTGGGGCGGCCGCCCGATTGCCGAGCTTTCGGCGGGCGTGGTACGGTCCAATCGCCCGATTTCAGGAGGTGTCGACATGCGTAATCCGGTTTCCGTTTCCGTCCTGGCGCTGTTGCTGCCGGCGGTGTTGTTGCTGACGGTTTCGTCCGCGCCCCTCGCGCTCCAGGCCGACGAGGGCGAATCCATGATGGCCGTGAAGGTGCGCAAGATTCTCCTGATCGACGATCATCCGGCGGTGATGCTGACCAACGATGAGGAGCGGGCGCACCTGCTGGTATTCATCGATCACTTCATGGCTCAGGCGATTCAAATGGGGGTGATGGGCATGTCCATCGAGCGGCCCCTCACCCACGACTTGATCGGCATCCTGATCAACCGCCTGGGGGCCCAGGTGAACAAGGTCAGCATTACGGAACTGCGCAACAACACCTACTACGCGTTGATCACCCTGCGGGTGAACGGCTCGCTGCAGGAAATCGACGCCCGTCCCAGCGACGCGCTGGCCATCGCCGTGCGCACCAAGGCGCCCATCTACGTGGCCCGCGACCTGATGAGCGACGTGCCGCCTCCCGAAGGGGATCGCGTGCCGGAACACCGCCGGCCCTCCGTGCTACCGGACGAGCCGCGGCACGGGGCGTGATCCTACCGCGCCGCGGGTCTTCGGGGGGCGCGGGGGGAACCTCCATTGCTGTCCAACATTCCGTGACCGACCGCTCGCGGCGCCGCATCAGGCCGCTCCCGGTGCTTCCGGCGTGCGGTTGCCGCAGCCCGGGCGCCGTTCACAAGGAGTCCAGATGGCCAAGCCGAAGATCGTCGTTTCCCGCAAGCCCCCCGCATCCATCGACCGGCTGATCGAGGAGGGAGACACGTGGGTTTGGGAGGAGGACCGCCCCATCCCCCGCGAACTGCTGCTCGAGAAGATCGCCGATGCGGAAGGGCTGTTCACGATGATCCCCGACCCGATCGACGAGGAGCTGCTGGGCGCGGCCCCCAAGCTGCGGGTGGTCTCCACCATGGCGGTCGGGGTGGACAACATCGACGTGAAGGCCTGCACGGCCCGCGGTATCCCCGTGGGCTTCACCCCGGGCGTGGTCACGGAAGCCACTGCGGATATGGCCTTCGCCCTGATACTCAGCCTGAGCCGGCGCATCGTCGAGTCGGTCGCGGTGGTGCGCACCGGCGAATGGAAGGCTTGGTCGCCCTCGCTGATGATCAGCAACGACGTCTTCGGCAAGACCCTCGGCATCTACGGCATGGGGCGCATCGGACAGGCCGTGGCCCGGCGGGCGCGCGGCTTCGACATGCCCTTGCTCTATCACAACCGCAAGCCCGACCCCG
>JAPUJL010000392.1 GCA_027296185.1 SAR324 cluster bacterium
TTTTGCGGGGTGTCGCTGGAGCGGCGCTTTTCCAGGTAAGTGATCGCAGTGCCGAGGATACACATCGCCAGCCCGGTCATCATGAAACCCGGGATGATCGCGATGATCGCGATCCAGACGTAGATAAATCCTTCGATGATGAATTCCATGACGATCGGATTCTCGTGAGGCGAATGCCGGTATCCGAGCCGGCGGCCGTTATCCTTTACGCTTCAGCGTCCAGACCAGGGACAGCGCCGGGCAGACGACGAAAAGGGCGATCGCGGCGAAAATGATGGTCCAACTCATCGAACCAGACTCCCCTCGATGGGTTCGCAAATGGAATGGCGCCCGATGACACCGCGCCCGACAACACACTTTTCCCGAAGCGGCCGGTGCTGTCAATCGCAATCTTACGCGGCGCCCCGTGACGGTGCCCTGTGACGGTGCATTGTGACGGCGCACCACCCTTCGCTGAGCAATCAACGCCTTGACACCCCGCGGGTCCTACCCGAAAATCGTGGGGTGAACGTCCCGCGCAGGGCGCCCCGGCGGTCCGCCGGTCCCCGCCCTTCCGCTCCGCCAAAGCCGGCCGGCGGCCGAATCCCGGTTCGCCGGACTTGAAACGCAACGCCTGAGGGCCCGACGATGCTCGGAGCACACGCCGCCAGTTCCCCCCGGGTGACGGGCGACGATGCGGTGCTGGGCCTCATGGTCCGGGTCGGCCGCAATCCGCGGGTGTTCGCCAACCTGGTCGCGGCCGGGTTCCCCGAACCACAATTGCTCAAGGCGCGGGAGCACTTCGCCCGCGGCGCGGAGACGCCGGTGGAGCACCATGCGGCCCGCCGGATGAGCCAGGGATACTTCGACGACGAGGATCTGCTGAGCCTCTTTTGCCGCTTCTACGACTGCCAAGACTGGCGCCTGCAAAGCAGCTCGCTGTTTTTCGCCCGGCAGGAGTACGAGCGATTCTTCGACGCACTCACGACGCCGATCGGCTTCGAATCCCGGCTCCTGGCCGAAGGCGGCGGGCAGGAGACGTGGGAGGGCTTCTTCCTCCGCTACCCCTTCGACCTGGCCATGGAGAAGGCAAAAACGGAGCTGTGGAACGGCGTGTTTCAGCAAGAGCACTATTGGAGCAAGCTCACCAGCTACTACGACCTCCGGGCGCAGAACCTCTTCGAGTACCTGCGCCGCAAGATCGACGTGGCCCATTTTTCCAAGGACATCTTCTTCTTCAACTGGGAGCGGGAGTTCCGCCTTCGGCTCAACGCAGTGCTGCGGGATTTTCAGGAGACCCTGGAGCGCTCCGTGAGGCGTTGGCAGGAAGCCCGCAATAAGGAGCGGAACCGTCCCAAGTTCCACTATGGATCCTTCCGCGCCCCCGTGCCGCAGCCGGGGATAACCGCGCGGGAGGCCATGACCCATCTCGGCCTGGACCGGAAATCCGCCACCCTCCGCGACCTGCGCAGGAATTACCGCAAAATGTCCAAGGAAGCCCACCCCGACCAGGGTGGCAGTGACGACTCGTTCCGCTTCCTGCTCGCCTGCCGCGAGATCGCCGAAGCGTGGATCCGCGACCGGTTCGGCGGCTAGGATCGGACCATTTCGGATCTGGATCGGTGCGTAGCGCCAGCGATCGGGTGCAGCGGTTATTTCGAGGCGGCGGCACCCGCCGTAGAATCACGACGAATCCAAACGGTTAAATTCTCCGCTGCGTGCGGAACGCCGATGCCGCCGGGCAAGGCGCCTGCCCGCCGGCGTCGCGCGGGGCCGGGCACGCCTGGATTCAGGAGCCCGCGCGCCCCGCACCCCGGCGGCCCGCCCCGATTCTCCGTGGCCAGGGGTGGGGCTCGTCTGCCGCCGGCCGTTCGGCCGCCGGAACTTGCTTACTGCAGGGGAGAGAAGGCGGCCGGCAGCATGATCTTGTTCTGCATGTTCTGGATCAGCCCGCCCGTGTCCGGCGGCCAAGCACCGGTCTCGACCGCCTTGGCGCGCACGGCGGCGCGCTGTTCCAGGCTCTCGTAGGGCCAGATGTGGATCAGCTTGTTCAGCTCGCCGAATTCCGTCGTGCCTACCAGCAAGTTCGGCGACAGCGCGCGGCGTCCCTCGATCTTGCCGTTCCACACCTCGTTGACCTTGGGCCCGGCGCCGGGATTAAGAATGTAGCTGCGCAGCTCATAGACCGGCCCCAGCTTACCCGGCTCGATCTCGGGGCAGGAATCGAACGGCACGATTAAATCGGATTCCATGGTCACGATGTGCTCATGGATGGGCGGCGGCCAGTTGGGTTCCTTCGCGAATCCCGCGCGCACGTCAGCCCGCTCCTGGAGGTCTTTGTAGGGCCACAGGTGAACGATCTGGTTCAACGGGCCGATATCCGTGTACCAAAATCCGGCCAACGCCGAATACTTCAGCCGGTGCTCCAGCCGTTCCTCGAACAGCTTCAGCACGGCCGGCAGGCTGCGGACTTTCAACGTATAGGTGCGTAGCTCGTAGATCATCGTTCCCCGTATGCGGTGGCTCGCGGAGCCGTCCAGCGGCCCTGCGGAGGCGAGTTGCGGCGGTTGTGGACGCCGAAGCCTAGCAGATAGGAAATCCGGGAGGAAGGGGGCGCGGCCGCCTTGCCGGGAACGGCATGATCAACTGACCATCGTCGTTTCGAGGCTGTAGCCTTCCTTTTCGACGATGGAGCGCACCAGGTCGTCGTAGCGGTCGCGGAAATTGTAGTGGCGGTCGGGGAGGGTCTTCACCACCCAGTACTCGTGAAATCCGTGGTCGACGCACTCCTCGTGGTCGGTGCCGAGGGTAAAGGGCAGATCGCCCTTCTCCTCCCGGAAGGCGCGGCGGAGACTGTCGGCCGGAACGTCGAGATAGGTGTTGAGCATATCCTCGAACTGGCCGATCTCCGAGCGCTGCTTTTCTTCCTCGAGATCGAACAGGTCTTCCTCGTTGAAATCGTTTTCCATGGGAATGCGGATGTGCCCGAAGTGCAGCAACTGCAGCACCATGCGCAGCCCGTGGACGTTGTTCAGGTACTCCGCGTACTCGTCCAGGGTGTCCAGATTGATGGTGAGCGGCTGGGCCTTCGTCACCGCCTCCAGGATCATCTCCTCCGCCGCCGTCACCTGGTCCGCCGTCTCGCAGAGGTACAGGCAGAGCGGCTTGACGCTCGATTCGGCGCCGCTGGGGACGGACACCGAATAGACCTCGATCCGCTGTTCCTCGGGCTTGAACACGAAATAGGCCTGGTCGGCGCTGATCAGGCAGGTTTCGCCAGCCTCAAACTGGAATCGGATCCAACTTGGCATCGATGGTTCTCACAAGCTACGGAAGCACGACCGGCCCGGCCCCTCGGTCCGGTGAGGGGTGAGCGGCTGAGGGAGGCGAAACCCCGCGGCACCGCCTTCCGGCGGCAGCCGCCGGGCGGCCATGGTCCGATTCCCGGGGCCACGGCCGAGCGGTTGGCCCATCACAGCAACAGGATTTCGTCCAGGACGGGCGGGTTGTAGGTCAACTCGGTCACTTTGACGGCCTGATGGCCCTTATAGGAGCCCTGGTAGCCCTTGAACTTCGTGATGCCCTCCACCGTCACGTTGAGCGGCTTCTCCACTTCCTGCTCCAAGGGGATGATGTCGCCCAACTTGAGGTTGAGGAAATCCCGCACGGTGATTTCTGCCTGGCCCAACTCGACGGACATGTCCACCCTGGCCATCTCCAGGTTAAGCCGGAGGCGGTTCAGCCAGGTGGTGTCCACCTCGTTCTGATCGCTTTGGAAACCGGCGTTCAGCTTGGCCCGGATCGGCTCGATCATGGAGTAGGGAATGCACAGCGTAATGGACATGGGCGCGCGGCCCATCTCCACGTCGAACGTAACCACCACCACCACCTCGCTGTGGGGCACGATGGCCACGAACTGCGGGTTCACCTCGGAGCGGGTGTAGGTGATCTGCACCGGGAACACCGGCCGCCAGGAGGTCTGCAAGTCCTCCAGGGCGCTCACGACGACCCGCTTGATCATCTTCTGTTCGATGGCCGAAAAGTCGCGGCCCTCGGCCTTCACCTCGAGCTCTCCCGTGCCGCCAAAGAAGAGATCGATCAGCGTGAACACGAGGCGGGTCTCGATCACCATGATCGCATTGCCACGCAAAGGGCTCATGCGAAACAGGTTCAGCGAGGAAGGGACGGGCAGAGTCTTCAGGAACTCGCCGAACTTGATCAGCTCGGTGGAGCGGACGCTGATGTCCACCACCTTCCGCAGGGCACTGGAGAGGGTGAGGCGGAACATCCGCACGAACCGGTCGTGGATGATCTCCAGGGTCGGCATGCG
>JAPUJL010000393.1 GCA_027296185.1 SAR324 cluster bacterium
CACCCAGGCCAGCCTGAGGCGATTCCGCCTCAATCTGGCATCCGCCTTCCCGCCCGGCGCCGCCGCCCCGGGCGGGAAGGCTCCGATTTTTCCCAATCAGATCATAGATCGCGGAAATTCGGCGGAGAATGCGCTCACAAAGGCATAATTTCTGAATGTTTGTCGATTATGACGCCATCAAACCGGCCGGTCCGCGCCGATCCCGCCACACGGTTGCAGGGCGACCGATCCCAGCCGCGGACCCAGCGACACGCTTCGGCGTTTCCGAGGAGGTCAACGATGAGCAAGCGGAAGAATCTGACCCATCAGGAATTGCAGGATGCGATTCAGCAGTTCATGCAGGAAGGCGGCATGATCGCCAAGCTGCCCGAGCAAAAGCAAGTGCGGGGCGATTTCGTGGGCAGCGAGAAATACGACGATTTCGAGCCGCTCTCGATTTTCCTGCCGAACTGACTCCCCCGTTCCCAGCCTTCTCCCCGTGCGTGCGGCAGGGGCGCCGCGCCCATCGGGGCATCTCTCCGACGGTCCGATCCCAGCCGGGGCCAGGGTTGCCAACCCCACGGCAAAGGCTTAGGCTTGTTCTCTCCAAGCGCGCAGATGCGCTGCCCGACCACCACACGAGAGGGGTGAGCCCGTCATGGACAGCGATCGTAGCCCTATCCATGTGGAGTACACGCCGAAGCTGAAGGATCCGCTTATCGTGGCCGCGTTCGAGGGATGGAACGACGGCGGACAAGCCGCCAGCACCGCGGTGCGGCACCTGATCGAGACGCTGAACGCGGAAAAGTTCGCCTGGATCGATCCGGAGGAGTACTACGTCTTCACGGAGACCCGGCCCAAGGTCAAGCTGGAGGAGGGCCGCTTACGCAAGGTCGTCTGGCATACCAACGAGTTCTATCACGCCCAGCTTTCCGGAGCGGACCGCGACATCGTTCTTCTGATCGGCACGGAACCGCACCTGAAGTGGCGCGGCTACTCTCAGAACGTGCTCGACCTGGTGCAGAGCCTGGGCGCCAAAACCTTCGTGACCCTGGGGGGTTTTCTGGGGGACACGTTGTACACGCTTCCGGTGCAGATCAGCGGCTTTTGCAACGACGCGTCGATCGAGGAGCGCTTCAATCTTCAGCGCACCAATTACGAGGGCCCGACTGGGATCGTGGGGGTGTTGTCCGATTTTGCCCGTCAAGCGGAGCTGGTCACGCTGAGCCTGTGGGCGGCGGTGCCTTACTATATTTCCATTCCGAATCCCAAGGGCGCCCATGCGCTGTTGAACAAGTTGCAGGAAGTGTTCGACTTCGCCATCGACCTCAGTGCCATCGAGGCGGAGGCGAACACCTTCGACAACGAGATCAACAACATCGTCGCGAAAGACCCCAGCGTCGCGGCCTACGTGCGGGAATTGAAGAAGCGGGAATTCCTCAACTGAGCCTGGCCGGCAGGGAACCCCGGCCGCCCCGGAGCCGCGCCCGCTGCCGATCGGACCTCGGTCGCCGTTGCTGGACGAGCGCCCGGTTTCCCGGCCCCGGCGGAATTCAACGCGAGCCATCCCGGGAAGCTCCGCACAACCGAACGAAGCCACCCGAGCCACCTTCCCCTTTCGAATAGCGCCACAGGTCCCGTCATGGGTCTGATCCGATTCCTGATGTTCGCGGGGGTGGCGCTGCTGGTCTACCTGATTTACCGGCGCTTCGTCGCCGCTCCGATGCGCTCCCACTTCGAACACAAGGAGGACGAGCGCCTGGGGCGGCTGGTGCAGGACCCCAACTGCGGCGTGTACGTGGACAGCCGGGACGCGGTGCGCCGCAAGGTGCGCGGCGGGGAGCTGTACTTCTGCAGCCGGGCCTGCGCGAAGACCTATTTCAAGGAACAGCGAGGAGGATGACGGTGTTTCGGCGGCCCATGGATTTCTCCGGAAGCTGGTATCCGGCCCGGCGGGAAGCCTGCCAGCGCGAAATCGAAGCCTACTGGCGGCGGCCGGAGGCGGAGGAGGACCCCCCGGCGCGGCTGGGGGTGGTGCCTCACGCGGGATGGGTCTACTCGGGGGCCCTTGCGGCGCGTGTGTTCCGGGCGCTGAGCGGAGATGCGGGGGTGCAACTCGTGATCGTGCTCGGTGGCCATCTGCGGCGGGACGACCCCATCGTCGCCATGACGGAGGGAACCTGGGACACTCCGTTCGGACCCTTCGAGATTCACACCGGCTTCACCGAGCGCCTGGGCGAACTCACGCCCGTGCGGCTGGAGACCGAGTCGCGCTACTTACCGGACAACTCCACCGAGCTTCAGCTTCCCTTTGCCAAGCTCAAGTTTCCCCGGGCGGAGCTGCTGGCTCTGCGGGTACCCCCGGGACCCCTGGCGGTGGAGTTGGGACGGACGCTGGCGGCGTACCTGACCGATTCGAAGCTCGATGCTGTGGCGGTCGCCTCCACCGATCTGACCCACTACGGCTCCAATTACGCCTTCGAACCGAAGGGCCGCGGACCCCAGGCCCTGGAATGGGTGCGCACCGTCAACGACCCGGCCTTCATCCGGGCGGTCGAAGCGGGCGACGGTGCGAGTCTTCTCAAGCGGGCGGAAAGTGACCGCAGCGCCTGCTCCGCCGGATCGGTGGCCGCGATCACCGAGATCGCCCAGAGCCGCGGCCAGCGCTTCCGGGTATTCGACTACGCCACCAG
>JAPUJL010000394.1 GCA_027296185.1 SAR324 cluster bacterium
ACGCCGAGCCGGTCCCCCGCCGACTTGTCGCCGTTCGCCTGTTCCACGATCTCCCTGGCCCAGTCCAGGGCGGCCGGGTCGATGCTATGGGAATGATCGATCAAGATCAGCCAGTCCGTGCGCCGCTCGGGCAGCAACAGCATGGGCATGGCCAGCGCCCCGATCATCAGCAGGAGAAACCCACCGCGCAACCCGAGCGTCACCGCCCCCAGCCACCGCCGCGATTGGCCGAGGCGGGCGCGCCCCCACCACCACAGCAGCGGGGCGGCCAACAGTCCCAGCAATGCCCAAGGGTTGCTGAATTCCATCGATACGTTGGGTTCGAAGAGGTTTCAGAGGGTCGAATCCAGACCCGCGCGGCTCGTGCCGGGACGGGGCAGGATCACGAAAACCGGTTCCAGATGAGCCACTCCACAAACAAAAACACGGCCCCCGCCAGGACGAACCAGGGCCATCCCTCCGAGGTGATCTCGCCGAATCCGCGGCCCCCTGCGTCGCCCGGGGCGCGCCCGGTCATCGCTGGATTGGGGTGAATGCGCGACTCGGGCGAATCGAGCAGGTTCACCGCCAGCCGCTCCACCTGGCCGCCGGACTCGAACGTATAAATCCCGGTGAGATCCGTATGCTCGAAGCGCACCGGCTCTCCCGCCACCGCATAATCCCACGCCTCGCCGTCGGGCGCCGTCACGCGCAGGTCCGCGGCGGCTTGCCTCCCGGGCTGCCACAGGAAGGCCTCGCCTGCCGAGAGGGCCCGCTCCTGTACCCAGCCGCCCTTGGGCCGGGCCCAATTCACCAGGTTGGCCATGAACAGGGGGAAAGCATCCTGGGAACTGAACCGCGCCTCGCGCAAATCGAACCCCAGCGTCACCACCCGCACCCCGCCGCTCTCCCGCTTGGCGATGAGGGGACCTTCCACGGCGGCCACAAGGATTTCCGTGCCGCGCTCCGCGCTCAACCTCCGGGCGCGCGAGATCTGGAGTTGCCTCGGGTCCAGGTAGCGCAGCAGGGGGTCGTCGGGGCGCCACCCGATAATGCGGGGCTCGTCCACCCAGCCTGACTCGCTGAGTCCGCCCTGGGGCGAAAGGGCTCCGAACACCGCCAAGGTGCCCTGTTCCACCCGTGGGGGCACCGTGCGATTGAACAGCGCCAGATCGAACCCGCGGCCGGGCCGCTCCAGCTCGCCGTCGAGGCGGTCGCGGAACGTGACCTCGATATCCGGCAGTGCCTGCAGCGCGGCGTACAGGGGCGGGTCGGCCGGCCCCACGAGCAGCACCCGCGCCAATGGCGTCGGGCGGATCACCGCGTGAGCGACGTTGTCCGCCGCCAGATCGTCCTCCGGCGTCAGCTCGGCCCGCACCACGCCCGCGGCACCCGCCGGCACCGGCACGATCAGCGTGCCGCGCCCCCCAGCCTCGATGCTCAGGGTGCGGCTGGCGAACTCGGCATCCCCCAGCGACAAGGTCAGCATGGCTTCCCGGGATTCCTCGGAGTAGCTCTCGACGGTGACCAGAAGCTCACCGCCTTCCAGTGGCGCAACATTGGCCCGGTAGGCGAATTGAACGATGGCCAGGTTGTCCTCCCCGCCCGTGACCGGGATGAAGGTCACCGTGTTGTTGAAAATCGCCGCCGCCCCCTCGCTCTCGTAGTAGGCCCCATCGCCGATCAGCACCACCTGCCGCTGCTCCAGATCCTTGGCCAGGGACACGGCAAAGAGCAGCGATTGCTTCAGGTCCGCCGCCGCGTGAGTGGGCCTCAGCCCGCGAATCGCCTGCCTCAATTGCGCCGTATCGTCGCTGAAGGGGTGAACCAGCCGTGGTCCCCGCTCCATGGCCACCAGCGCCATGCGCTGACCGTCGGAAAGCTCGTTCACGAGCTCCAGGGCCCGCTCCTGGGCCAGCTCGAACCGGGTGCCGTTCCCGGTACGGGCATTCATGCTGGCGCTTGCATCGACCACCAGCACCACATCCTTGTCGAAGGCCACGTCCCGGAACCACAGAGGCTGGGCCAGTGCCAGCACCAGCAGCGCGGCGAGCAGCAATTGCAGCAACAGGGGAAGGTTGCGGACGATCCGCTCCAGCCGCAGGGACGTGTGCGATTCCTTGGCCACCTGCCGCCAGATGTGCAGCGTCGTGGTCGGCATGCGCCGCCGGAACAAGCGGATTCCGTGCAGCACGAAAATCACGCCGAGAATCGTGGCTAACCAAAACGCGGCGGGGACGCTCCAGAGCATGTTCTGTCCGTCAGATCGATACGGATGATTTCAATGCCAAATTTCAGGGGCCGGGTGGATGGCCTATTCAAAGCGAACCGAGTATACGCAACACATAAGGTCCAATCCGTAACGCTATCATCTCAGGGATGCATGTCCAAACGTTCCGCGCGGCCGCGGGCCGTTCACGCAAAGCCGGCGTGGGAGATGCTCTACGGCATCAACCCGGTGGAGGAGGCGCTGATCGCCAGGAGGCGCCGTGTGCGGCGGCTGTACCTGAAAGGCGGGAGCCCTTCCCAACGATTGACGCGCATCCGCGATCTGGCCGCGGAGCGGGGCGTATCGGCCACGTTTCTGCCCGCGCCGGAACTGGAAGTCCTGTGCGGATCGGCCCACCACCAGGGGAGCGCTCTGGAATGCGCTCCATTGTCACCCGGCGAGGAGGCGGAGGCGCTGAACAGAGCCGCGGGGGCAGGGGCGGTCACGCTGGCCCTGGACCAAGTGGAGGATCCCCAAAACTTCGGCGCGGTGGTGCGCAACTGCGCCGGCTTCGGCGCCGCGGCGCTGGTGGTGCCCCGCCACCATTCCGCGCCCCTGAGCCCAGCGGCCTCCAAGGCCTCGGCGGGCACCCTGGAGTCGTTTCCGGTCTATGCCGCGGCCAACCTGCCCCGGTTTCTGGACGCCTGCCGCAAGCGGGGCATCTGGATTGCCGGCACGGCGGAGTCGGGCGAGACGCCCTTGCACCGCTTCGATGCGCCCCTGCCCCTGCTGGTTGTGCTGGGCAGCGAGGGGCGCGGCTTGCGGCCCCTGGTGCGCGCCAAGTGCGACTACGCGGTGTCCATATCCACCCGCGGCGGCGCCAGCCTCAACGTCGCTTCGGCGGCGGCGGTGCTCTTGTATCACCTGATCCGCCCGGCGTCATGAGCCCCCACCCGCCCCGCGCCCCCCGGAGAACCGCGCTGCGCCGGCCCCTCGTTTCGGCCCCGCGGGCGGTGGCGTTGGTGCTCTGGCCGGTGCTGCTCCTATCGGCGGTGGGTGCGGAGCAACTCGCCGCGCAGGATTTCCGCTTCGAGCGGAAGGACGCAGTGCGGGTGGGGATGTTCCATCCGCAGCCCCGATTTTGCGCCGGCGCGGAACCGGCGCAACGCGATCTTCGGATGTTGCGGCTGGCCTTCTCGGTGAACCGCGATCCGGCGTCGCGGATGCAACTGCCCTGGTATCTGCGGGCCATTCCGGAGAGCAACGGAGAGCAAGCGGAGGCCCTATTTTCGCTCAGGACAATGCCGTTGTGGGACTTCCCCCGGGAGTGGCTGGGCGGAGCCGATTACTCGGCGGGCGCGCCGGCTGCCGGCGGACCGCTGGCCCCCTGGCGGGCTTCCCTGGTGCGGCTGCTGGCGGGAGCCCGCGGCTCCGGCGGCACTGCGGCCAGCCCGGCGGGCGGCACGGGGCGCTCTCCGGAGGGCTGGGATCCCTTTCTCCCGACCCGGTTGCATGCCGCAGCCGCCCTGCCTTTCATCGCCGGGGCGGTCTCGTCGGATGCCGGGGCCGAATGCCCCACCTGGCCGGCAGGGGTGTGGCTGCAGAAGCGCGAGGGAAACGCCAGCTATACTCTCACCATGAGCCGCACCGACCGGGGGGCGCCGCTCGTCCTCACCGGCTACCGGCGGGAAGCGGCCCTGTGGCAGGACCTGCGGCGTGGGCGGCTGGATCACGTCCTGCTGGAAGGAACCGACGTGACCACCGCCAAGGCCAACCTGCCGCCCCGCGGCCGCGTGGTCTGGGCCAAGGCGGTGGGATCGCAGCAGATCGTCCTGGAGTGGTCCCCGCATCTGCGCGAGGCCCTGCGCGCCGAGGGAGCCCTGGCCTTGTCGCTGGCGGTGCCCCGGGTGGACCTGGCCCGCTTGTACGGTCCCGGGCGGCTGGAGCCGGCTTCGGGCTATCTCACCCCCATCCTGACCCAGCCTGCGGAGGATTCGCGGGAGCGCCTCAAGTGGGATCCGCGGCAGAGCCGCCGCATCTGGCTCCGCGCGGCGCCCGCCGTGCCGCGGGTGCGGCTCGCCACACTGGATCATCCGGCCCTGCAGGCCATGGCCCAGCGCATCGGCGAGCAGTGGCAACGCACCCTGAACCTGACGGTCACCGCGGTGTCCCTGCCGGTCGATGCGTACCACGCCGCCCGGGAAATCTGGAGCCACGATATCTTTCTCACCGTAGCCGATCTGGAGGACGGGTCGCTGCAAAACCTATGGCTGAACGCACTCGAGCCACCGGCCACCGACGGGGACGAGACCGCGGGGGACGTTCCGCCCGATGACGCGCGGCTGCTGGAATGGGAGACCCAGCTAGCTCGAGCATGGCCGTACCTGCCCGTGCTGGAGAAGGTGCACTACGCCGTTGCCCTCGGCGAGGCAGGCGCGGCTTCCATCCGGGCGTTGTGCCCCGCATGCGCCGTGGGGGTGAAGGCACCGGGCGGCGATGCGCCGCCGCCCCCCCGGCGGCGGGCGGTGCCCGTGGTGCCCCCCGAGGGATGAGCCCGGGCGGCGCGGCGGTCATGCCTTGGGTGCCCGGCCCAGGCGCTCCGCCAATGCCTCGATATGAACGGGCGCCACGCCGCAACAACCCCCGACGATCGCGGCTCCCTGCCGTGCCAGCTCGCTCAAGGTGTCCGCGAAGCGCTCGGCCGGCTGCTGCGAACTTGAAGACGTGGGCTCCCCGAGACTGCCCATGCCCAGCATCACGGCCACGGGCGGACCCAGCGCGGAGATTTGCCCCACCGCCCAGCTGAGCGCCTCCCCACCCGGCCCGCAACTGATCCCCAGACCCTGAGCGCCCTCGTGGAGCAACCCCTCCGCCGCCTCGCCGGG
Source organism: SAR324 cluster bacterium (assembly GCA_027296185.1). Classification (GTDB taxonomy): domain Bacteria; phylum SAR324; class SAR324; order SAR324; family JACQKK01; genus JAPUJL01. The sequence continues at coordinate 5,074 of JAPUJL010000394.1, forward strand.
GAGCGCTCCTTCCGCAGTGCGGCCCCGGGCATCGAGGGCGAGCAACGCCAGCACGGGCGCGTCGCTGACCCGCCCCGCGACGGCCACGGCCAACTTCGCCTCGGCCAGGGAGCGGAAGTGCTCGAGCACCAGAACGTCAGCGCCGGTATCGGAGAGGTAGATCATCTGCTCGCTGTAGGCCCGTTCCCGCTCCGCCTGCGGAGGCGGGCGGCCCGCGACGGCCGCTCCGATCGGACCGACGCTGCCCATCATGATGCCCTCCGTTCCGATCGCCTGACGCACCGCGGCCGAGCCGGAGTTGTTGATCGCCTCGCACCGCTCGGCCAGACCGTGGCGCGCCAGGTCGAGGGCGTTGGCGCTGAGCGTGTTCGTGCGGTGCAGGCCGGCACCGGCTGCGTGGAACGCCCGATGCGCCGCCGCGACCGTCTCCGGCCGGTCCACGTTGAGCGCCTCGGCGGGCGGCCCGTCCGGAAGCGGCCGGCACATTGCGCAACGTACCGGGCCGTCCGCGATCAGCGGAAGGTCGGACATCATCGACAACAGGGGGTGCATCGGATTGAGGCCTTTCGACTCCGCCAGCCGTGCGGGGTTGAGCCCAAACCGTGGGATGGGCGAGCCGGCGGTGTGTACACGGCACGATCCGATTCGGAGCGGAACGCGCTTTTTTGTTGTTTTATCTCGCCGCCTGCATCCAGTATGATAAGAATGGCAGGTCGTCCCAAGGTCGAGCATTCCCCCGGGTCGGGCGGGGGGGCGCCGATTTTCCCGCCGGAAGAAATTCATGACCGAACCCACAACCAGGCAGCGCGAATCGGGCAGCGCCCACAAGCGAGTGTTCATCCAGACGTTCGGCTGTCAGATGAACGAGTACGACACGGCGAAGATGCTGGAACTCCTGGGCCGTGAGCGTTACACCCGCGTGGACCGCCCGGAGGGCGCCGATCTGATCCTGATCAACACCTGCGCCATCCGCGAAAAACCCGAGCACAAAGTCTACAGCCTGCTGGGGAGACTGGAAGGGCTCAAGCGCCGCCACCCGGAAACCGTCATCGGCGTGGCGGGGTGCGTGGCACAGCAGGACGGAGAGAAAATCCTCAAACGCGCGCGCAACGTCGATTTCGTCTTCGGCACGGACAACCTGTTCGATCTACCCGAGATGTTAGCACGGGTGGCCGAAGGGGAACGGTTCGCCCGCACGCAATGGCGCCCGCCCAAGGCGCCGGTGGAAAACTTCATCCCCCCGGAGGCTATTCCCGGCCTGACGCCCGGCTCGGCCGATGCAGCCGCCCCCGCTCCCGTGAAGGCACAGCTGGCTATCGCCAAGGGCTGCAACAACATGTGCACCTTCTGCGTGGTGCCCTACACGCGCGGGCGCGAGGTGAGCCGGGAACCGGACAATATACTTCAGGAGGCCGCCGCCCTTGTGGCCCGCGGGGCCAAGGAGATCATGCTGCTCGGTCAGAACGTCAACTCCTACCGGGCCCAGGGCGTGGACTTCGTGGAATTGCTGCACCGCCTGAACGGCCTGCCGGGGCTGGAGCGCATCCGCTACACTTCGCCGCACCCCAAGGATTTCAACGAGCCCCTGGCCCGGGCCCACCGCGATCTGCCCAAGCTGTGCGAGCACCTCCACCTGCCCTTTCAGTCGGGATCGGACCGCATCCTGCGGGCCATGCGGCGGAACCACACCATTGCCGAATACCTGGAAAAGCTGGCGGTGGCCAGGGAACTGGTGCCTGGCCTGGCGCTTTCCACGGACATTATCGTGGGATTTCCCGGGGAAACGGAGGCCGATTTCGAGGCGACCCTGAACGTGATCCGCAACGTTCGCTTCGATCATCTCTATGCGTTCAAGTTCTCCCCGCGCTCAATCACGCCCGCCGCGGAGCTGCCCGGCCAAGTGCCGGAAGCCGTCAAGGCGGAGCGGCTGTCGCGGATCCTGGCGCTGCACCAGGCCAACGCGCAGGCGGCCAATGATGACATGATCGGGTCGCGCCAGGAGATTCTGGTGGAGGGCGCCCACCCCCGCGATCCGAATTCCCGGATGGGACGCACCCGGGGCCACAAGTCCACGAAGATCCCCGGCTGCGCCGCCGAGCCGGGAGCGCTGGTGACCGTGGAAATCGTCGCGGCGCGAAAATTCTCTCTCGTCGGGAAGGTGCAAGGCGATGGCTGAAGGCGAATTCACCGAGATGAAGGTTCACCGCCTCGTCCTCGACCCGAACACCAATTCGCCGATCGTGGTGTTGCAGGACGAGGACAGTGGCGTGCTGCTGCCGATCTGGATCGGCATCTTCGAGGCCCACTCGATTGCCATGAAGCTGGAGGGAGTGGAGCCGTCACGCCCGATGACCCACGATCTGCTGCGCAATTTCTTCGACGTGACGAAGGGGATGGTGGATCGGATCGAGGTGCACGACCTGGTCGACAATACGTATTTTGCGCGAATTCATTTTTATTTGAATAAACAAGTGTTCGCCATCGACTCCCGCCCCAGCGACGCCATCGCCCTGGCCCTGCGCACCATCAGCCCGATCTTCGTGGCCAATCACGTCTTGGAAAAGAGCAAGATCGAGCTACCGGCCGGAAGTGAAGGCGACGGCGGAATGGGCAAGGACGAACAGTGGGACGAGATTCTGAAAAACTTCAACGTGGACGTGGACAAGTCCAAGATCAACTGACCGCATTTCTTAAAACGGTAACGATCGCGCTCACGATTCCATCTCGCTTTTCGCTTCGCGCATCATCAGCGCCGACACCGCTTCGGCGGGTTTGACTCCCTCGAACACGATCGCCGCCACCCCCTCGCTGATGGGCATTTCCACCCCGTGCATCCGCGCCAGCTCCACCGCGGCGCGCACCGTAAAGTAACCCTCCACCACCATCCCGACCTTATCCAGCGCCTCCGCGGCGGTGGCCCCTTCTCCCATGAAGGCGCCGAAATTGCGGTTGCGGCTGTGGCGGCTCATGCACGTGACTGCCAGATCGCCGATTCCGGCAAGGCCGAAGAAAGTCTCCTGCTTAGCGCCCATGGCCACCCCGAGCCGCACGATCTCCGAGAGGCCGCGGGTCATCAGCGCCGCCTTGGAATTATCGCCGAAACCCAGGCCGTCTCCGATGCCGCAGGCGATGGCGATCACATTCTTCAGCGCCGCGGCCAGCTCGACGCCGATCATGTCGGTCTGGGTGTAGACCCGGAACCGCGGCGCCATGAACCAATCGCGGATGCGCTCCGCCAGCGCCAGATCGGGGGCGGTGGCCGTCACCGCAGTGGGAACCCCGCGGCTAACTTCTTCGGCGTGGCTGGGGCCGGAGAGCACCCCGATCCGGCCGTCCGTTGCGCTGCCAAGAGTTTCGGCGACGACATCCGACAGGAGCGCGTGGGTGCCCTGTTCGATCCCCTTCGAGCAAATCACGAACCAGCGATCCCCGTACCCAGCGCTGGCGAGCGTCTCGCACGTTTCCCGCACATGAGCGGCGGGCACGGCACAGACGATGGCCTCCGCTCCCGCCAGCCCTTCGCCCATATCGCCCGTGATCGACAGGGTGCCGGGAAGCTCCAGGTGGGGCAGCCGGGGGTGACGGCGGGTGCGGTCGAGCTCGGCCACTACTTGCGGGTCGAACTCCCAGACCCGCGCCTGGTGACCGTTCCCCGTCAGCAGCCAAGCCAGAGTGACGCCCCACGTGCCTCCGCCCAGGACGAGGAAGTTCATGCGCGGTTCCGTTGGTGGATCGAATTCGCGCGCTGCGGCCGGGCCGATTCCGCTCCTGGGGGAAGAAGGCTAGCCGCCGCGATCGTTCGGCGGATGACCGGCGCCACGCCTAGCCTTCGTAGGCGGGCAGTTTGGCGGGAACCAGGGGCCGCTCCATGCGGACATAGGCGGGCAGTCCCTCCCGGTAGGGCGGGTAATCCTCCCCTTCAATCAGGGGCAGGCAGTAGCGGCGGAACGCATCGGTGACGTGGTAACCGTCCTCGCGGATATACTCCGGCGGCAGCACCTTCTCCTGGTTGGCGATGTTGCCCGCGTCCGTATGGCCCAGGGACCAGCGGTACGGGTCGTCCGCATCCCGCTGAATGGTGACCATGGCGCCGTTCATTCCCTCCCCGGCCAATTCGACGGCCCGCTCCCCGCAGGCCTGGGCCTGGGCCACGTCCACCGCCGAGGCCACATGGCGCCCGGAGCGCTGACAATAATCGAGCACGGCGCCGTGGGTCTTGAACTTCAGTTCCCCTTTGACCAGCTCCTGGATGGTGTTTCCCACGCCGCCCAACTGCACGTGGCCGAAGGCGTCCGTCCCGCCGCTTTCCGAAAGGAACTTGCCCTCCGCGTCCCGCGCCCCTTCCGACACGGTGACCGAGCAGAACCCGAGCCGCTTCACCGTCTCTTCCACCGCCGCGAGGAACTTCCGGGCGTCGAAGGGCACCTCGGGCAGCAGGATCAGGTGGGGTCCGTCGCGCTCGGAGCGGGTGGCCAGTCCGGTGGCCGCGGCGATCCAGCCCGCGTGGCGGCCCATGGTTTCCAGCACGAATACCTTGGTCGAGTCCCGGTGCATGGATTCGGTGTCCAGGGAGCCCTCCAGCATGGAGACCGCGTTGTACTTGGCCACCGAGCCGAAGCCGGGCGAATTGTCGGTAATGGGCAGGTCGTTGTCGATTGTCTTCGGAATCCCCATCACCTGCAGCGGATAGCCGCTGGCCTTGGCGAAGTCGCTCAGCTTCTTCACCGTGTCCATGGAATCGTTGCCCCCGTTGTAGAAGAAATACCCGATGCCGTGGGCGTCGCACACTTCGACGATCCGCTCGAAGTGGGCCCGGTCCTCGTCCACGTGCTGCAGCTTGCGGCGCGCCGAGCCGAAGGCGCCCGAGGGCGTGTACCGCAGGGCCTCGATGGCCTCGGGAGACTCCCGCGATACGTCGATCAGCTTCTCCTCGAGCACCCCGTTGATGCCGTCGTTGCCGCAGTAGATGGCATCGATGAAGCCGCTGGCCTGGGCCGCCTTGATGCAACCGTAGGCACTGGCATTGATCACCGAGGTGACGCCGCCCGATTGGGCGTACACGGCGTTCTTCTTTCCCATCGCGCTCCTCCCGCGTCCCTCGGCCGGATTAAGGTATGATATAAAGCGTGTTATTTCAGATGCTTCAGTTCCACAAGGCCCTATCGGGCCAGGCGCGGCCTCGGGCAACCTCGCCCACCGGCTGGCGGCGCTTCATCGTGCCCCATGGTCTCCGGGAGCGCAAGGCGGGCTGTGGCGGGAGAGGAACCGCGGCACCGATCGGTGCGCAGGCCCTACCGGCCCCTGGCACACCGGCCGATTCAGCCCGCGCCTTATCCGACCGTGACGGACTTGGCGAGGTTGCGGGGCTTGTCGATGCTGCGGCCCAGCTTGAGGGCGGAGAAGTAGGAGAAGAGCTGGGCCACGATCAGCGCCAGGAGCGGCGCCACCGCGGAGGGCACGGCGGGAAGCTCGATGTAACGGTCGAGGATCTCTTTGGCCTGCTCGTCGTCCTCGAAGAGGATGCCCATCACGGGTCCGCTGCGGGCCTTCACTTCCTCCACGGCGGTCATGGTTTGGTC
>JAPUJL010000395.1 GCA_027296185.1 SAR324 cluster bacterium
GATCCCTCCGCATCGAGCAACCCCAACGCGAGCAATCCCTCGCGGTAGGCGCCGGCCTTGAACGGCGCCACGCCGCTGAGCGCCGACTCCGGGGTGACCCAGCGGAAGGCATCGAACTCCGGCTGATTTCCATCGAACCGGATCGACCCTTCCCCATCCAGCAGCCGGGCGAGAAACCAAGTCTGCTCTTGTCCCTCGAATTTGGCTTTGTCCGGATGCCGCTCGGCCAGTTTCCGCCGCACGTCGGGGGGAAATTCGTATCGCACCCGCTCGGGCGCCTGGGCCAGGATTTCCACGCGGCGGGTGCCGATCTCCTCCTCCAACTCGCGTAGGACGGCTTCGCCCGGAGTCTCCCCGGAATTCACGCCCCCTTGGGGAAATTGCCAGCGCTCGGCGCCGAGGCTGGCGTCCTCCCGGCGGCAAACCAACACCTTGCCGGTGGGGGGATCGATCAGCACGGCACACACGTTGGCGCGGTAGGCCATGGGAGGGACCCCGGAAGCGGACAGCTCGCGATGGAAGTGGGACGGCGCAGGATCAATCGTCCGGGAATTCCCGCTTGATGGCAAGGGCCACGTCGAGGTTGTCGAGGAACAGATCGAGCAGGAAGGGATCGAATTGCGCGCCGCGCTGGGAGCGCATGAAATCCACCGATTTGCCGACCGGGAAGGAGTCCTTGTACACCCGGCGGCTGATCAACGCATCGAAGACATCCGTCACCGCCGTGAGCCTGCCCTCGAAGGGAATCGCGTCGCCGCTAAGCCCCCGCGGGTAACCGCTGCCGTCGAATTTCTCGTGGTGGGTGTGGGCGATGATGGCCCCCGTCTCGAGGATCGGGACGCCGGTGCCCTGCAGGATGCGGTAGCCGATTTCCGCGTGCTGCTTCATGATTTCCATTTCGTCCGTGCTCAGCCGCCCCGATTTCAGCAGAATGTGGTCCGGCGTACCGATCTTGCCGATATCGTGCATCGGGCTGGCGTGACGGATACGGTCGCAGAACTCGTCCGGCATTCCGGCGGCACGGGCCAGCATTTCGCAGTAGCGCCCCATGCGCACGATGTGCTGCGCGGTCTCGTTGTCGCGGAATTCCGCCGCCCGCATCAGGCGGTTAATGGTCTCCTCGTGGGCCAGCCGCAGCGTCTGGTCGGCCACCTGCAGTTGGGCCAGGGCATTGCGCAGTTCCCGGGTACGCTCGGCAACGGACTGCTCCAACAACTCGCGGTGGGCGCGGTTCTCGATCTCCAGCCGCCGGCGGTGGAGGGCGTTGGAGATGGCGATGGTGAGCTGGCTCGCGTGGAAGGGCTTGATCACGTAACCGTAGATCCCCATGTTGATCGCCTTCTGGGCCAACGCGGAGTTGTCCTCGGCGGTCACCATGATGGTCGCGATAGCAGGGAATTCTCCCTGCACCCGCTCGATCAATTCGATCCCCGATTGGCCGGGGGGCATGTTCACGTCGCTTAGAATCAACTCGAACGGGTGGGAACGCAGCAGGAGCAGCGCCTGCTCGGCGTTTCCGGCGACCGTGCAGCGGTAACCGCGATTCCCCAGCAATTTACAGAGGAGGGTGCGGATGGCGTACTGATCGTCGACGATCAGGATCCGCACCGCGGCGGGTTCCAATCGAACCTGAGCGTTCATCGAGTCGCGTCCAGCCTGATCGACCTCCCCATGGCCCCCGCCGCCGCGGTTAGTCCGCCATGATCGCCGCGATTACGGCGTCCCCGTCCCGGAAATCGGGAAAGAGATAATCGGGATCGTGGGCCGCCAAAGCGGCCGCATCGTACCGGCCTGTGGCGACGGCGATCGTGCGCAGACCCTGGGGCCGGGCGCAGCGGATATCGTTGGGGGTGTCGCCCAGTACCGCCGCGTGCTTGCCGCTCAGCCGGCGCCCCACGTACCGCTCCGCCGCGTCCAGCGCCACGGCGGGCAGCTCTTCGCGCGCCTCGTGAGCTTCGCCATAGGCCCCGAAGGCGAAGGCGCCGTCCAGCCCGGCGCTGGCGAGCTTGATTCGGGCGCCCGCCTCGCAGTTGCCGGTGAGCAGGCCCATGGCCACGTCGTCCCGCTGGGAAAGCCGGGCGATCAGTTCCTTCACGCCGCGATAGACGGTCGTGCTCGCGGGATCGACGCGGCGCTCCAAGGCGGCCGCGTACCGCCCCCAGAACTCCGGGAGCCCGCGCTCCACCTGCTCCCGGCTTCTACCGGCCGAGGCGAGGAGTTCGTGAACGATTCGCAGCTCGGTCTTTCCGTCCATCAGGTATCCGTCGTGCCCGGGTGCGGCCTCGTAGACTTCCGCAATCGTGGCCAGCATGGCCTCGACGGCCCGCCCACTAGTGGTGAGCAGCGTCCCGTCGATATCGAATAGCGCCAGCCGGCGGATCATGCTTCCCTGCCTTTCCCGGGTTGCCGAAATCGATCCCGTTCGCCAGCACCTACATTGACATACGTCATGGCCCGGAAAAAGTGCTGTGCAATAGACTATTCACGAGGGGGCGGTGCCATGGCAGTGAAGTTGAACGCGAACTCAGCCCCGCCGACCGCCTGCGCAAAGCGGGGATCGGCGGGCTGTTCTGCGGCGGACGGGTCGATCTGCGCCGCGTCGCCCAATTCTACTCCCGCGCGGTGTAGCCCGGCGCCGCCTTCCGCCCGCGGCCCGGCACCGCCTTCCGCTCACGGCCCGGCACGGCCGCGCGGAAGGCCCGCCAGCGATTGGCGGAACGATGCCGCGCCACTCTGGAATCCCGCGGCGGTCGGGCGTATAATCGAGATAGATGGAAGGCCGGGGGGAATTTTCCGTTTACGCCTCGGCACGCCGCGCCGGGGAAATCGGCCTTCCCGATCCCGCGGCGGTGCCATTCGTGGGATGCCGACCTCCGATGCCGACCGAATCGCAGCTTCCCGCCCGCTTCAATGCCGCGGATCGGTTCATCCTTCCCAACCTGACGCAAGCGCGGGCCGCGCGACCCTATCTGCTGTGCGGCGAGGAGCGGCTCACTTACGGCGATCTCCATCGGCAGGCCAACCGGATCGGTGGCGCCCTGAAGCGGTTAGGCGTGGAGCCCGAGAACCGGGTGATGCTGCTCATGGGCGAATCGCTGACTTTCGCCTCCACGTTTTGGGCTATTCTCCGCATCGGCGCCGTGGCGCTGCCGGTCAACCCCGCCCTCACCCCCGCCGAGCAGCGGCTGTTGCTCGACGAAAGCCGGGCCAAGGTGCTGATCGCCGATTCCGCGCTTTGGCCGAGGCTCGCGCCCCTTTGCCGGGATTTGCGCCACCTGCGGCACGTCGTGGCAAACGGCGCTCCGCTGCCCGGGCTTCCGCAATTGCTGCAGCTCGCCGCCGCGGAAAACGGCCGGCTCGCGACCGAGCCCACCCGCCCGGACGACGCGGCCTGTTGGCTCTATACGTCCGGCAGCACGGGCACGCCCAAGGCCGCGGTGCACTTGCATCGGGCGCTGGCCCGCGCCGGATCGCTATTCCCGCAGGGGGTGCTCGGGCTCACCGCCGCGGACCTCGGCTTCTCGGCGGCGCGCATGCACTTCGCCTACGGCATGGGCAACAGCCTGCTGTTTCCCGCGGCGGTGGGCGGCGCCGCCGCGATCGATCCGGCAGCGCCCACGCCGGAGAGCTTGTTCGGCGCTCTGGAGCGCTACCGGCCCACCGTCTTCTATGCGGGTCCCACCCATTTCGCCGCGATGTTGGCCACCCACCGTGCCTGGCGGCAGGCGGGGTGCCGGGAGCGGCCGCTGCCCACCCTCGACTTCCTCCGCTACGCCGTCTCCGCCGGGGAGGCGCTCCCACCGGAGATTTACCGGGAGTGGCGGAATTGCTTCGGGAGCGAAATCCTCGACTGCGCCGGCTCGACCGAAAACCTCACCTTCTTCCTCGCCAATCGCCCCGGCGAATCGCGCCCGGGGAGCGCCGGCAAACCCGTGCCGGGATTCGAGCTGCGGCTGGTGGACACCGCGGGCCGGAACGTGGCCCCAGGCGAGGCGGGCGCGTTGTGGGTCAAAGGACCCACGGCGGCGGCGCGCTATTGGAACCGGAGCGCCCTCACCCGCGCCACCATGCGGGGCGAATGGCTGGTGACCGGCGACCGCTTCCGGCGGGACGAGGAGGGGCATTACCGCTTCCTCGGCCGGGAGGACGACATGTTCAAGGCCGGGGGCTCGTGGGTGTCGCCCGTCGAGGTGGAACGCGCCCTGATGACCCACGGCGCGGTGGCCGAGTGCGCCGTGACCGGAAAGCCGAACGGCTCCGGGCTGACCGAGCCGGTGGCGGTGATCGTCCCCACCCCGGATTTCGCCACCGGCGGCAACGGCACCCAGCCGGCACTGGCGGAATCCCTCCGCGCCCACCTGCGGGAGCGGCTGGCGCCGTTCAAGGTGCCCCGGCGGTTCGAGTTCGCGGCAGCTCTCCCCCGCACCCCCACCGGCAAGGTGAGGCGATTCGAACTTCGCCGGTGAGGCGATGCGACCTCCACCAGCAACGCCGCGCATGGCACCGCGACGAGCGTATCCTGAAGCAGCTCCACCGATACCCGTGTGGGCATGACGGCTTGGGATAATTCCATGGATAGCATCGTGTTCTAATCGTCGACGTGGATTGGTGCGGCCCCGCGGCCGGCGGATTCCGAATTTCCGTTGCCGCGGGGTCGCCGGTAGGGTCCCCTGGGTGTCGCGGGGCCATGGCCCGTTGTGTATACCTTCAACCATCCGGCCCATACCGCCCCGAACCGGGGGGCTCCCGCCCCCCTAACCCGGCCACGCCGTGAATGCGGACAAACTGAACAGCCTCCTCGGACGGCCGGTGGCCATCGCACCGTTGCCGGTCACGTTGCGCCATTCGGCGGCCGGCCTGCGAAGGGAAGCGGCCAAGGCTGCCACGGGCGCGGCCATCTGCTTCGCCACGGTGCTCCTGCTCAGTCCCGCGGCGGTCATCGCCTGGCCGCTGGGGTTCGTGGGGTTCTTGTTCCTGGCCTATCTGGTCGAGCAATGGCGACGCCGCCGCATCGGCTACGAGCTGGATGCCGCGGGCGTCGCCTACGCGGGAGGCGGCCGGCGGCGCCGCATCGACTGGGCGCGGCTCGACGACCTGCGGCTCAACTTCTATCCCCGCCGCAGGCGCTCCCAGCAGGGCACTCTGGTTCTGGTGCTCCGCGCGCAAAAGACGAAGCTGAAGCTCGATTCCACCCTGGATCACTTTCCCACCGCGTTGCTTCACGCGGCGGGCGCGGCACGGGAGCGGAATCTGCAACCGGAACCCACCACCGCGGCCAACCTGAGTCAGATCGGGCTCTGAGCGCGGTGGAAGGCCGAGGGAGGGGGTCAGCCGGTGAGCTCGGCTTCCAGTTGCTCCGGCGTGTAGCCCTCCAGGGAACGGAGCGAGAGATACAGCACGACGCTCGCCGTGTAAGCCAGGGGCAGGGTCACCGCGCCGGCGATGGCGCTCAATAGGGGAGAGTAAGGGCCGGGGCCGACGATCAGGTGAAATAAGAGCGGCAGCAGCCCGGAAACGACGATCACGAATGCAAACACCGCCGTGCCCTTGGCCAGCACGGGCCTCATCATGCGATAGGAGCGGCCGAGGGCCTGGAGCGGGTTCCGCTTTTCCAGCACGATAATCGGAATCGCCGGAACGAATAGGCCGCCGATCACGAGGCCCGGCAGGATGAAGGCGAGAAAACCCAGGGTCACCAGCATCCAGATCACCAGGTAGGCCGCGACGATGGACAGGACGCGGTGCCCGAATCCGCCCCGGTAGGCCTCCACCAGCCCCGGCATGCGGCCCACCACGGCGCCGCCGAGGGCATGGGTCATCGCCGCGAGCACCAGGGCGTTCAACACGACGGTTACCGCCAGCAGGAGCCCCAGCCCCAGCCCTCGATCGATCTCCGCTCCGCCGAGTACCGTATCCAGCGCCAGCAGCGCCACGTGAGGCACCAGCGCGATCAACACCAGGGCGGCGAAGTGCTGCCGGTAGAGGCGAAATGCCTCCCGGATGACCTCCCCGGTATTCATCTCCCGCAGGGGGCTTTCCGTCATCGGTTCTGTCATCGGCTCCGCCATGGGCTCATCGCTGGAAACCGCCGTCCCCCCGGATGGGTCATTCCGCTTCCCGGGGTGGAGCCCCCGCCGGCTTGAGCGCCTCGGCCGGCTTGGGCGTTTCGGCCTCGCGGCTGTCCATCATCTCCAGGACAAACGGCCGCAGCAGCGCCATCAGCTCCCGGCCCAGCTCGGTGAGCAGAAACCCCCGCCCCTCGCAGGCGAGACAACGCCCGTCCGGATTGATTTGGGTGATGCCCCACTGGGAGCGGCCCGCCTGGCGGCCCGTACCCTTGCACGGGCTGCAGACTTGCTTGAGGTCGTTGATGACCATGGCCATTTGGCTCTCCGGCCGGGCCGCCCATGGGCGGCCGCTCAGCGTCCGCTGCTGCCGAACCCGCCCCCACCGCGGGGGCTCTCCTCGAGGGCGGGCACGTGTTCCACCCTGACTTCCTCCCGGCGCCGCACCAGGAGCTGGGCCACGCGCGTGCCGATCAGCGCTTCCGCCTCCGCCGCCCCGTCCCCCTCGCCGAAGAAGCGGAGCACCACGCGGATGCGCCCGCGGTAATCCGGATCGATGATACCGACGCCGTTGGCGACCATGAAATCGGTCTTCACGATCCCCGAGCGCGCCGCCACCTCGCAATAAAAGCCGGGGGACAACTGCACCGAAACCCCGGTGTCGAAGCTGAACACCCGCTCCCGTACCCGCTCCAACGCCATCGCCGTCAGGTCCAGCCCGGCGTCGCTGGGAAAGGCGCGGCCGGGCAGGGCCATGCCTTCGTAGTGGGTCTGGATCTTCAGGACGGGAGGGCGTTCCATGCCCGGCTCGGTTGGGTGCGGCGGAAAAAGGCGCTCCCGGAAAGCGGCCGGCGCCGCGGCGCCTTCCGCCTGATAACTCGGCGCTCGAGAGCTCGGCGCTCGGCAGAGGCCGCCTAGATTCCTCGCACATTCCCGTCAAAGCTTCAAGGCGACGACGGTCACGCCGTCGCCGCCCTCCCGGCCTTCGCCGGGGCGGAAGGCGGCCACGTACGGATTGTCCTCCAGCTCCTGGCGGAGGCCCGTCTTGAGCCGGCCGGTCCCGTGGCCGTGAATGACCAGTACCGGGCTCACGTGCTTGACCACGCACAGGTCGAAGAAGCGCTCCGCCCGTTCCAGCGCGACGCTCAGGCGCAACCCCCGCAAATCGACCGTGTTGTCCTCGCCCGGGAGAATGGGGCTGGGCGGAGGGGCCTCCCCGTCCACGGCGTCGGCTGCGGAGGCGCCCCGCCGGCCAGAGACCGCCGGGCCCGCCGGGCCACTGCGCCGGCCCGGCTGACTCTCGGGCGCCTGGGCCAGCTCGGTGGCGGGCACTTCGAAGGTCAGCGACCCTACCCGCAACTTCGCCCGGCCGTCCCGCTCCAGCAGGTCGACCAGCACCGCCGTGAGCTGCAGGGAGGGGACGTACACCCGGTCTCCCGCCTGGACCCGGGCCGGGTCGAAGGGTTCTTCCGGTTGGGAAAGCGGCGGAGCGATGGGTTCCGCCGCCGCGCGCTCGACCTCTCGCTCGACCTCCCGCAGGGCTTCGGAGACACGCCCCGCCTCGCGCAGGCTATTGGCCCGCTGCAGCTCGTGGATGACCTCGGCCACTTTGCGGCGGGCGTCGCGCAACTCCTTGCCCACCTGACCCCGCTCCCGGCGGCGCAGGGCCTGCTCGCGGGCGTCCAGCTCCGTCTGCCGGCCGGCCTGGCGGGTCAGTTCGCGCTGCAGGCGGCGTTCCTGGCGGCTCACCCCGTGCTCCCGCTCGTGCAGGCCGCGCTCTTGGCGGTGGAGCTGCTCCAGGAGCGAATCGGCGGAGACCCCGCCGGCCTCCAGCCGCGCTTGGGCCTTCTCCACGGCGCCCTCGGCCAAGCCGTGTCGCTGAGCGATGGAGAAGGCGTAACTGGAGCCGGGCACCCCCGGCCGCAGCCGGTAGGTGGGCTCGAGGCGCTCGATGTCGAAATCCACCGAGGCATTGACGAATCCCTCGTGCCGGCCGGCCAGGGCCTTCAGCTCCCCGTAATGGGTGGTCACCAGGCACAGCGCCCCCCGCGCCACCAGGTCTTCCAGTACCGCCCCGGCGAGGGCGGCGCCGTGCTGGGGCTCCGTGCCGGTCAGGATCTCGTCGATCAGGATCGCCGCGCCGGGCCCCGCGCTCCGCTGCATCTCGGCGAGGGTACGGATCTGGGCCGAGAAGGTGGAGAGGGAGTTGCTCAAGTTCTGCTGATCGCCGATGTCCGCCGCCACGAGGGAAAACAGGTCCACGCGGGAGCCCGCAAGCGCCGGCACCGGCATCCCGTGCTGCACGAGCAGCAGGCACAGCCCCACCGCCTTGAGCAGCACGGTCTTGCCGCCGGTGTTGGCGCCGGAGACGATCAGGGCGCGCTCCGCCTCGCCCAGTGTCAGGTCGTTGCGCACCGGCTGCGCCCCCTCGAGGAGCATCAGTGGGTGGGCCACGCCCCTCAGTGCGATGACCTGCCCCTCTCCCACTTCCGGCACCGTACCGGCGTAGTCCAGGGACAGTCGCGCCTGGGCGTGGATCAGATCGATCTGACCCAGCCAGACGAGGTTCTTCCGCAGCGTGGGCGCCACCGCTCCGACCTGCTCGGAGAGCCGGCGCAGTATGGCATCGACCTGGGCGGCGTGCTGCTTCACGGCGAGGATCAACCCGTTGGTCTCCTCCACCACGGCCTGGGGCTCGACGAACAGCGTCGCCCCGCTGGCCGAGACGTCGTGGACGATGCCCTTCAGTTGCCCCTTGAAATCCGCCTTGATCGGCACCACGTAGCGCGAGCCCCGCACCGAATAGATCTTGTCCTGCAGCATGGGCTCCAGCGCCCGCGAGTGGATCAGGCCCTCCAGGTGCTTGTGGATGGACTCGCGCCGCACGACGATCTCCCGGCGGAGCTCCGCCAGTTCGGGATAGGCGCGCTCGTCCACCTCCCCGTCCTCTCGGATTGAACGGCTCAGCTCGTTGCACAGATCGTTCAGGTACTCCAGGCCGTCGGCCAGCCAGGCCAGCAGCGGAGCCTCCTCGGCCCGCCGCAGGCTGCGGGCGATTCCGGCGGCGGTCTGCTGGGTGTCGAACACGGCGCGCAGTTCCGGGCCTTCCAGGCGGCCCTCCTTTTCGGCGCGCTCGAAGAGGTCGTCGAGGAACCGCACTCCGCCGAATTCCAGCGGCCCCCGCTCCGCCACCAGCGCGCTCAGCTCGGCGATGCGCCCGAGGGATTTGCGCACCGCGGCAGGCTTGCCCAACGGCGCCAGCCCCTCCGCCGCTCGGCGGCCGTACTCGGTGCCGATCCGCTGGGCCAGCGCGGCGGTCAGCCGCGCCCACTCCAGGCTTTCCAGGGTGGTTTCGTACAGCGGGGACATGCCGGGATTATAGCGCGTACAGCGCCCGGAGTTGCTTCGCCGCGGTCTCGGCATCGAGGGCGCCCATGCGCCGGGTGATGACGACCCGGGTGCGCGGCCAGGGCAGGGAGCCTCCCTCGGGCGGGCTCCAGGAATCGGGAAGTATCAGCACGGCGGGCACCTGGGCCAGCGCCGGGGCCGATTCCCGCAGATGTTCCAGGAGCCGCACGGCCACCTCCGGCCGCTGATCGATCAGCAGCAGGTCCACCCGCGGCAATTCCGTGACGGCCGCCGCGGCGATCTCCAGGTAGGCCTCCAGCAGCCGCGCGTTCTCCCTTTCCAATGCCTGGGCCAGCCGCGCCTCAATCTCGGCGCGGGGCAGAGACTCCGCCTTAGCGGCCGCGGTTACCGACTCCCGCTCCTCAGCCGAAAGGCGGTCCAGGGGCTCGAAGCCGTAGGGTACGATCGCCGACAGCTCCGGATTGAAGTGGGGATACACCGCGCCGCAGGCCTGCTGCAGCGATTTACGGTTTTCGCCCTCCCCGCAGAGCAGGGCGATCCGGTTCACCTGGCCGCGGTTGAACCAGCCATGCTCGTTGCGCGGGCGGAGCGCCGCCAGCGCCGTGAGCAGCCGGGATTCGTGGGCGTCGAGCCATCCCTCCTGCACCTCCCGCATCCAGCGCTGCGCCAGCTCGAGGGCGGTATCCTCCTGGCGCTCGAGCGAGTCCCCATACTGCTGGGCGGCGGCTCGCGTATCCTCCTCCGATTGGCGGGAGGCCTCCAGTCCGCCCCGCAGCTCGGTGCGGATGGCCTCCATTCGCTTGCGGGCCGCGGGCGTGACGACGACGGCGCCCTTCACGGCATAGGATTGCAGGTTGGCCAGGTCGACGTTCTGGGCGGAATCCGCGTCGGCGAGCGGAGCGAGATCGAACCAGCGGCGCTTGGGAATGCCCGGGGCGGCCCGGAACACCGCCTGGGCCTCCTCCGCGTCGAAGCTGAGCACCAGCAGCTCGGTGGCTCGCTCCGGCGCTTCCCCTTCCCACAGCCGCACCGGAGGTGCCAGGCACCGCTCCAGGATTTCCAGCGCCCGCTGCCGCACGGCGATTTCCTGACTCAGCAGGAGATTGCGCCGCTCGGTGAACCCCTGCCCCTCCCGCGCCTTGCCGGTCCGCGCGGCGAGCTTGCGGCGGGCCTCGGTGAATGCGGCCCGGCCGATGCGCTCCACCTCCGGGGCGGGCTCCAACTCCCGCCAGGGAAGCAGCTCGTCGAGCAACGCCAGGTCCGGCGCCAGGTCGCCCTCGATGGCCAACATCAGCGGTTCTTCGGCCTGGGGGGGTGGCTGCGGCCCATCGCCGGTCAGCCTGAACAGAAGCGTGGGCTCCTCGAAGGTGGGCAACGCCTCGATGGAGCCGGCCGTCACGCGCCGGTATCCCCGCGCCGTCAGCAGGGCGGTCATCAGCCGGTTCACCGGCGCCGTGCCGCCGATGCAGCAGATGGGCAGATCGGTGCGGTCCTCGGCCTCCCGCAGCCGGACGTCGAGCGCCCGCAGGGCTTCTGCGCGGTGCCGCCCCGCCTCTTCGACAGAGCCGGCCAGCGCGGCGAAGCCGGGCGAGGTGGGATTGAGGCTTCCCAGATCGATCAGCATGCCGAAGGTCACCCCGCCCACCGTGACCGACCGCACGCGGTTCAGCGGCACGCCGGGAAAGAGGTAGAGGCCGCCGCGCTCCCGATACAGGGAGGTGGGCAGATCGGCCGGCAGCCGAACCCGCGCCTGCCGGGTCACCCCTTTCAACCATTGGCGGGGGGGCAGGGCCTCCCCCGCGTGGACGATCGACTCGATCTGGGAGAACCCCAGCAGTGTGCCCATGGGCAGTCCGTTGGGCCGTACCTCCTTGGCCCGCCCCTTTTTGTGGGGCAGGCGCAACGCGGTCATGTGTTCGTTGACCCGCAGGCGTGGGAAATCCTCCGGAAAGGAATCGATCAGCAGACCCGGGTCGCTCAGCGAAAACTGTGCCTCGTTGTCCAGGTGCAGCGTCACGGGCAGGCGGCCCTGCACCAACTGCCGCAGGCCATGGGGAAACGTCCGCAGGGTCAGACCCAGCACGGGTGCCGGTGCCGGCCCGAGCTCCTGCACCCGCCGGAGGAAAGCCAGCCGCTGCTCCAGTTCGGGCGCGCCGCCGGCATCGGCGAGGATCAGGTCGGGCGGCTCGCGCGCCCACTGGTAGGGGAAGTACTCCGCCTCGAGGTAGCCAATCTCCTCGGGGCTCGAAAAGAATCCGGCGGAGAAATGCTCGCCGGGGAGCAGGGTCCGTAGATGGTGAAACAGGTTTTTCCAAAGGGCGTGGGTCAGCCCAATGGCCACGATTCTCACCAGCATGCGCGCCCGCGTCCGGTGGACGTTTGACATCCCAGTCGGTACAATTGCCTCATTTCCCTGGCTCCGTTATGCCCTCTGCCCCCAATCGAGCCGACCATGAGTGAGGAAGCCGAAGCTTCCGCCGCGGTCCCGGAAGCGGAAGCCGCTGGAGAATCCCCGCCCGATGCCGTCGGCGGCGAGGAGGGGGAGTCCCCGCCCGAAAAGATGACCGAACTCGCG
>JAPUJL010000396.1 GCA_027296185.1 SAR324 cluster bacterium
GAGCTTGGCAGCGACCGGGTGGGGCGGTTGCGGCAGCTCACCGGCGGGCGCATGCCTCTCGTCGCCGCCGGGGGCGTCTTCGGCGCGGAGGAGGCCTACGCCCTGATCCGCGCGGGCGCGAGCCTGGTGCAAATCTACACCGCCCTGGTTTATCGGGGCCCGGGCGTGGTCAAGGCGATCAAGCGGGGCCTGGTGCAACTGTTGCAGCGGGACGGCTTCGCCAGGATCGCCGATGCCGTGGGTACCGCCGGGGAATCGGGCCGCCGCTCGACCCACTAGCGCGACCCACACCGGTCGAACCGCCCCGCCTAACCTCTTCCCTTGGACGCGACGTGAATCCTAAAACGTGGGTGCCCAGGCGCCGGTGGTTGCGCTGGCTGTTGGGGGTGTTGGGGGCGGTCGTGCTGACCATCGCCGTGCTGGCATTGGTGCGCGCCTACCTGCTGTTTCCGCAGGTGGCCCTGGAGCCGATCCTGCGGGACGAGCCCCTGGAGATGCCCACCCACCTGGCCGAATTCCCCGACGGCTCGGGGGAGATGGCGGTCACGGAAAAGGCGGGCCGCATCCTCCGCTTTCACCGGGATGCCCCGCGCGCCGCAGGGGTCCTGCTCGATTTGCGGGCGCGGGTCGCCATCGAGGGGTGGGAGGATGGCTTGTTCTCCATCGCCTTTCATCCGCGGTTTAGGGAGAACGGAAAGTTCTTCGTGTTCTACACCGCCGCCGAGCCGCGGCGGGTGGTGATCTCGCGCTTCACCATGGACCGGGACACCCGCACCGCCGACCCGGCAGGGGAGGAGACGATTCTGACCATCGGCAAGCCGAGCCCCAACCACAACGGCGGCTCGCTGGTCTTCGCGCCGGACGGCACCCTGTTTCTCGGCGTGGGGGATTCCCAGGTGGCGCGCCACGGTCAGCAGCGCGACACCCTGCTGGGCAAGGTGCTGCGCATCGACGTGGACCGGCCCGGCGATGGCCGCGCATACGGCATTCCGCCGGACAACCCTTTCGCCGGCGGCCGGGATGGTTTCCGGCCGGAAATCTGGGCCTACGGATTTCGCAATCCCTGGCGCATCAGCCTGGACCGGGAGACGGGCGAGATGTACGCGGGAGACGTGGGCTCCACCCGCTTCGAGGAGGTGGACCGGGTGGTCAAGGGAGGAAACTACGGCTGGGCGCACATGGAAGGCGAGGCGTGCAGCGACCTTCTCCCCAACTGCAACCCGGCCGATTTCCGGTTCCCGTTGGCGGCGTTTCCCCGCTACGTCACCCGCGCCATCATCGGCGGGCACGTCTACCGGGGCGAGCAACTGCCGTGGTTGCGGGGGAAGTACGTATTCGGCACCTACTTCCGCGGCCTGTATGCCATTCCGATCGACGATTCGGGCGTGATCACGCTGCCCGAGGTGCTGCTGTACCGGCCCCGCGCCGATCATGGCGCCAACGAAGGCAAGGAGATCCGCATCTCGTCCTTGGCGGAAGACTTGAGCGGCGAGCTGTACGTGGTGGACCTGAAGGGTGGGCTCTATCGGATCGTCGAGCGATGAGCCCCATCCGGTCTCGGCGGTGTGCCGGCGCGGCCGCGCTCGGATTTCCGCCCGGCGCGGGACTCCGCCCCATACGGGGAGATTGAACGGGGATGCAGGAACTGGTCGACTTCACCGAACACCTGGCCCGCCGGAGCGGGGAGCTGATTCTCCGCCATTTCGGCGAGCCGCTGGCCGTGGAGCGCAAGGCCGACGGCACGCCGGTCACCGTTGCCGACCGGGAGGCGGAGCGGCTGCTACGCGCCGAAATCGAGGCCCGCTACCCGGATCACGCCGTCCTGGGAGAGGAGGGCGGGCAGAGCGGAGCCGAGGGCGCGGCGTTCCAATGGGTGCTCGACCCCATCGACGGCACCAAGGCGTTCGTGCGCGGGGTGCCCTTGTTCGGCACCCTGATCGCCCTGCTGGAGGAGGGGCGGCCGGTGCTGGGGGCGATCCACCTGCCGGCCCTGGGACAGCTGTTGATCGGCGCGCGGGACCGCCCCACCACCCTGAACGGGCAGCCGGTGCGGGTATCCGACGTGGGCGAGCTGGGCCGGGCCACCCTGCTGCTTACCTCGCCGGCCAGCATCTTCGAGTTGGGCCACGGAGCGGCCTACCACCGCCTGCGGAAGCGGGTGGAACTGGTACGGGGCTGGGGCGATTGCTACGGCCACTTTCTCGTGGCCAGTGGCCGGGCGGAGATCATGCTCGATCCGGTGATGAACCTGTGGGACGTGGCGGCGCTCAAGCCCTGCATCGAGGGCGCCGGGGGGCGGCTCACGGATCTGGCGGGGGAGGGAAGCGGTCTGGGCGAAAGTGCCCTCTCCACGAACGGGCACTTGCACGAGGAGGTACTGTCGCTCCTGCGCCCCGCCTAGCGGTCACGGCAACGGCGCGGACCGTGGATGAATCGAGAGCCGCAGCCTTCGAGACATCCCGCGGGGCGGGATTCCTCAGGCAAGCGGGTGGCCGTGACAGGCGGAAGCTAGGCCGGGCGGGCCGTCTGATCGGAGTGGGTGAAGCGCCCTCCCATCTGCTTGGACAGTTCCGCGGGCCAGACCTCGTCGTGCTCGACCAGTTCGACCAGGGTGATCGTCCGCAGGAATTCGAGCAGCCGCTTGTTGACCGTGAACATGGGAGAGATGATGTTGCAGTGCTCCGCGATGGTGCAGGCGCAAAAGCCCGACTTGAGGCAGTCGGTGAACGCCAGTTGCCCGTCGATCATCTCGATCAGGTCGGCGAAGCTGAGCTCCTCGAGGTTCCCCGCGATGCGGTATCCGCCATGGGCGCCTTGCTCGGATTGCAGAACGCCCGCCGCGTTCAACGTGCGCAGCACGTGGGCCAGGGGATCGAAAGGGGTGCCGTAGCGCTCGCAAATTTCCCGCACGGTGGACAGCTCACCTTTCGGCTTCCCGTTCATGTGCTTGAGCGCAATCAAACCGTATTCGACTTTTCGATTTACCTTGAGCACGATCATCCCTCCGGAGGCGCGGGACCCGCGTGATTCCGCTGCTTGAGCGCCCCCGTGGCGGCACGCGAAAGGATCCGGCGCCGGCAAACACACCCCATTGGTCAAACTACTCTAATCGAGTCACAACCTCAAGCAGCGGTGGTACCCTATCCCAGAGGGGAGGCTACTCCCGGGCGGGCGGGACCGAGGTTAGGCCGTTCGGTGGTGCGGCGGCTCGGCGGCAGCGCGTGGCATCCGCGATGGGCTCCGGCGCGGCCCTTGCTTCGGGATTGGGAATGAGGCGTCCGGGCTGAGGCTGCCCGGGCCGCACAACCGACGGTTTCGATGGTGGTGGCGGGATGAGGATTCGCCGGCTGGCGGTGTTCACGATTGCAGTCTGTGCGGTGGGGGCGGCGCTGGCGCCTCCCGTGCAGGGGATCGAGCTGTGCAGCCCCAAATCGAAGCAATTGATGCGGTCGGTGGGCATCGCGCCGGAGCAGATCGAGCGGCTCTGTGTGGCGGCGGAGCGGGCGAGCCGGCTGACCCGCCTCACCATCCGCCGCACGGAGGACGAGCTGGGCTACTGCCGCGTGACCCTCGCCCTGCGAAACGACTCGATCCACCACATCGACTCGTTCATTTTCACCAGCGAGGGAGGGCGCTTCGAGATCTTCCGCTTTTACGACATCCTGCCCGGCACCACGAGCTATGCCTCCGGGCGCAGCCGCACCCTGATGGCCTGCGACGAACTGCCCGAGTTGCGGCTGACGCTCCGCTGGCCCGGCACCGCCCGGGTGGACGGCCGGCCGCTGCAGGGGCGGCGGCTGGAGCAGTTCAAGCCCGCCCTGCAAAGCGAGGAACTGACATGGACCCGTTGAACGCCCGGGCGCTGGCGCGTACGTTGTGCCCCGTACCGGCCTGCGGGGCCGCGGTGATCCTGGCCGAAGTCGCCGGAGAGCGCATGGCGCTGAATCCGGTGGTGACCACAGTCGCCGTGCCCGGCGAAGCCGGAGAGTTTGCGCTGGTGCAGGGGCTGCAGCCCCATGCCTGCACTTGCGTGGACATCGTGGCGCGGCAGGCATTTCGCGCGAAGCTGGAAGCCCTTCCGCTGTAGCGGCGCTCGCGTCCAGGCTAGGGGGCCGCCTCCGGGGGGCGCTCCGAGGCCTCGAGGCCATCCGCCCGGCGGCGAAGTTGCCGCACCCGTCCCCAGCAGAGTCCATAGGCGGCCGCCACCAGCATGCCGTGGGTCACGATCATGCCCGGCCAGGGAGCGGCGATCCACTGGGCAAGGCCCCAGGCGGCGGGTTCGTGGGCCGCGTAGAACGCCCGCAGTGGACTCAGCGGCGGCCAGAGCACCCCCCCGATCACGAACAGCGCCACCAACGCCCCATGGGCGGCCAGGATCAGGCGCACCGGACGGTCTTCCAGCCACAACATCAGCAGCAGTGCCACGGCCCGCCCGGAAAACCCGGTGATCAGCAGCACCGCCGCGGCACCGCCCAACTGAGGCACGGGCACCCCTTCCAATGCGGCCGCGGACGCCAGCACCGGTGCCGCCACCAGCAGAAAGAGCAGCACGTCGCCCATCCGCCCCGCGAGAGTCCCACGCAGATAGACATGGATCGGCAGCGGTACGTATGCCGCCCATTCCTGCACCCCCTGCCCGGCCTCCTCCGCCGGCTCCGCGCGGATGCCCAGGATGAGGCCCAGATAGGCGGCGATGAACACAATGACGGTGCCCACCGCCGTATAGGTGAACGGGCCCTGATCCAGGTCCAACACCGGATGGTAGGGCCAAGTGAGCAGGAGCACCGCCGCGGCGATGAGGGTCAGCCACAGGCTCCGGGTGCGGGCGCCCCCGTTGGCGAGGAACCGCCCGAAGTCGCGCCGGAACTGGGGGTTCAGCGCCCGGCCGGCGATGGATGGCGTGGGCCGCCTCATAGGGGGATTTCCGCGACGACCAGGGTCAGCGTGACGTTGTGTTGAGTGCCGCCGATCAGCCGGAGCTCCGGCGCATCGTCGACGATCCAGCCCATCCAGATTATCCGGTCGGCCACATCGGCGAGAATCCGGGTGCGGAAGTAGCGATGGATCAGTTGCCGGGGAATCTCCGCACCCAGCCCCGCCAGTCCGTTGCCGATGCGCCGCGCCACCGTGCTGGCCACCGGATCGGCCCGGTCGCGGGGGCGCACCGGCACCTCGAAGAAGTCCTCGGAACGGGAACTTCCCGGATTGAGGGTGCCCAGCCGGTAGAACTTGCCCCGGTGCAGCACGGCCATCTCCGTCAAGGCCCGGCGACCCCGGTTTTTCAGCTCCAGCACCGTGACGCCCCCTTCACGGGCCGCGGAAATCTCCACGGGAGAAGGCGCCAGGGATTCCAACGTGAAGGTCACCGTGGAGAGCCGATCCATGCTGAGATTGTCCCAGCGCAATCCGCCACCGCGCCGGGTGGCCTTGACCGCGCCGCGTCCATCGGCCGCCGGCTGGGCTCCGTAGCCGGCGATGCCGCGCATGACCGTGGTGGCGTTGGCGAGCGACAGATCGTGCCGCCCGCCGCGGGCCGAGAACAACCCGGCGTGGGTGATCGCGCGGCCGGCGTCCGTGCCGGGATGGACCGTCTGGATCTTCAACTGCAGCAGCGCCCCATCGGCCCGCCACAGGGGCTCCTGCATCCACAGCGCGGCGAGCGCCGTGGCGCCCACGGCCAGGCCGGCCACGGCGGTCCAGGCCAGCGGGCGGAGCCGCCGGGCCGCGCCCATCCATTTCAGGACGAGCCCCAGCAGAACCAGATACACCGAAACGAACCCGGCCACTGCGGCCCGGGGGGGGAAATGGAGCAGCGGCTGCCGCAGCACCGCGGCGATGGGATGGTTTTCCGCATTGACGTCCAGCTCCTTCGCCAACGACTCCACGTCAACCGCCGCCTGGTCGATGGAAAGAAACATCCGCCAGAGGGCGAAGTTGCCCCGCCAGCCCACCAGCCGCGCCGACGCGTAATCGATGGCCAGGAAGTACACGCTGCCCAGCCCCAGGCTGCGCCTTGCGATGAGGGGCTTGCCCTCTACCCGCACCAGCACCTCGCCGGCACCCTCGACGGAGTCGATCAACACCCATTCCCCCTGGGGCAGGGTCATGCTGGGCAGGTTGGGCAGCACCGGCATGCGGCCGGCCCGTGCCAACCCCATCACCCGCACCGGGAGTAAGTCCGCCTCCCGCGGTCCCTGGAGGATCGAGTAGGAGCCCCCCCCGGCGAACACCAGTATGCCACCGGCCAGCACCCACTGCCGCAATGCCCGGTAGCGCACCTCGTCCAGCTCCGACAGCGACACGTCGTGGACGACGATGGCGCGGACGCTGTCCAGCCCGATCCACTGGGTGGGCAATTCCTCGGGCCGGAGATAGGCCACGACGGTCTTGCGCCGCTGGATGGAAGGCAGAAACTCCAGATCCCGGTCGCGGGTCAACGCCAATACGAGCGTTTCCGCCGTGCGATATTCGGTCAGGGAAATTTCATGCTCGGCCACGATGCGTCCGTTCGGCTCCCGCATGCCGACCACGACCGGGTGATCGGTGCCCAGCACGGGAATCGCGAAGTGCAGGGTGCGCTTGCCCCGGTGGGGGAGCTCCACCGGCTCGACGTACTCGACCGCCCACGCCCCGGCGCCCCGGACGACGCGCACGAACACCTCCCCGGTCCGCGATCGGCCGGAGTTGGACAGCGACACCCGCAAGGGTGCCCACCGCCCCAGGCGCAGGGTGCCCTGAAATCCGAGATCGGTTTCCAGTTGCACCTGCGCCTGCACGTCCGCGGGGAACCCTGAGGCGAGCAGCCCTGCCCACAACAGGGCGCCCCCCAGGAATCCGCGGACCCGACGCGTTCGGAGACGGAGGAGGTTCAAGGTGCGATCGGTCCGAGAGGGGTTGCCGGTGGAAACGGAACGCGGCGGCGGGCGGCCCTCC
>JAPUJL010000397.1 GCA_027296185.1 SAR324 cluster bacterium
ATAAAATTCGCGTCGCGGTGCCTCAGTCAGACATTTCTGCGGGGATCAGATACCGCTCATAAAACAGATCGAGCTTCGACTGGATTTCCTCATCCAAGTAAGTCGCATCGGATTTGCTAAGCTCGGTGCGGTAGCCGCCCACAATTCCTTTACGCACTTTGAACGAGTTCGGGTCGCCTGCGGTTTGTTGTGTCAACTCGCTTCCGTATCTTCCCGTCAACTCCATATTTCTCATGTTTTCAAAGCTGCCGTATTGGATACAATCCCTAAGCGCCTCCTCATCCATGAAGGAGCCACCGAACCTGAGCAGTTTTTCCATTTCGGTGTAGGGGTCCCGCCGCATGTCCTCGTAAAACATGAATATATGCTCGAAATGCACGCTCTGTCGGGCCAAGAAGTTCATGAACGCGACCAGGTGCCCGATGCCGAAGTGCCGGTCCCGCAGGAATTCACTGGAGCTGCCCGGGAAGCGGTAGCTGGGCAGCCGCTTGGAACGGTGGTGGTAGTAGGAGAGCATCACGTCGCGGGGGTCCCGCACGACGAACACCACCTTCGCGCCCTTGCAGTGGCTGATGTCCATTTTCGCCACCGTGTCCATCTCCCAGCCCAGCGCCTTGCGCAGATAGTACCAGCGCGCCTCCTTGCGGTTGGTGGGGTAGTTGCCCGCCCCATGGGAAAACAGAATCTGCGGCGCGGGCTTGGGCCCCGCCGAATACAACCGGTGCAGGTAGAGGTGAAACTCGGGAATCCCGAAGAGCCGCTGCTTGTAACGGGAGAGCATCACCCGGCACCAGGTGCGGCCCGACTTGGGAAACGAGACGATATGCACCCGATGGGCGGGATCGGCTTCGAGGATGTGCCGCACGCGCTCCAGGCGGGCCATGGGGACCCGCTGGCCGCCGAATTCGACCGCGTGTGGGGTCATGCCGGGTCCTTTCGCTCCTCATGCCGAGCGGTACCAGCGGGCCGCCGGTCTGGATTGGGCGCCTCTCTCGCGTTGACGGCGGGACCGCCCACGGCCGCCTGGAAGAAGTCGTGCAGGCGCCGTGCCTGGGTGGAGCGCTCGAAGCGCTCCGCGATGCGGCGCTGGGCGTTGGCCGATAACTGTGCGTAGCGCGGCGCGGGCAGCGCGATGCAGGTTTTGAGTAACTCGGTCAGCCGGACCACATCGCCGGGGGAAAACAAGAATCCGTTGGTGCCGTCCTCCACAGCCTCGCGCGTTCCGCCCGTATCGCTGGCCACTACCGGCAAGCCCGCCGCCAGGTATTCGAGGACGGTATTGGGGAGACCCTCCCGGCCCGACACGAGCACGGCGAAATCGTAGCCGGGCAACAGCGCGGGCAAGTCCCGCGAGAAGCCGGCCAGGCGCACCCGGCTCTCCAGTCCCATCCGCCGGATCGTCCGCTCGATCTCCTCCCGCCGGGAGCCCTCGCCGTAGATGTCCAGCCGGAAGTTGACGACGCCCTCGTCCAGCAGCCGCTTGAGGGCGGCCAGCAAGTCCCCGTGCCGCTTGTCCGGATCGAGCCGCGAGGAGATTGCGAAGCGCACCGGGTCGCCCTTTTCGGTCTTGGGCGGAACCACGATTCGCTTGCCGTTGTGGATGCAGGCCACCTGCCCAGGCGCCACGAAGGGATGGACCTGCAGGATCTCCTCTCTCATGACCTCGCTGGGTACGAGCATGCGCGTCACGATCCAGCGCCGCGTCAGCCGTTGGTCCCACTTGGCGCTGATGTCGCCCGGCAGCCCAACCCGGTGGATCACGGGAATCCGCCGCAGCCGCGCCGCGATGCCCGCCGTGCGAAGCTCCTTCTGTATGTTCATACAGGCGATGTCAATTTCCAACGCCCCAAACTTGCGCCAAAAATATAATACAGTGCGGGGATTGTAATCGGCCCCGAACTTGAGCGCGTGGACCGATGCGCCCTGCCCTTCCAGTTCCTGGAGAAAGCGGGTATCGCTGGCGAAGTAGTGGACGCGGTCGCCCTGGCGGGCCAGCTCCCCGCCGAACTCGAGCATCCAGGTTTTCACCCCGCTCCATATTTTGGTAGAAATTACGAACGCGATGTTCATATACTGCGGCCAACCGCCGTTGAACGCTGTCGGCTGCTGGAGAGCGGATCATGAGCAAGCTCGATTACTACCGATTCGTAGCACGTTATCTGGGGCTGGTCGCCTTCAAAAGGAAGACCCTGGGCGGCGTCGCGGAGGCCATGGCCGCCCGGCACAAGCAGGCGCCCTTCCTGCTGTTCGAGGACGATACAATCAGCTTCGACGAGTTCAATCGGCTCTCCAACCGCCGTGCCCACTTTTTCCGGGAGCAGGGCGTGGGCCAGGGCGATGTGGTGGCGCTGCTGATGGAGAACCGCCCGGAGTTTCTGACCACCCTGATGGGCTTGGCCAAGCTGGGAGCCGTCACCGCGGCGATCAACACCAACCTCAAGGGCCAAGCCCTCGTCAACAGCTTCCAGACCGCCGACGCGCGCAAGGTGGTGGTGGGGGCGGAGTGCCTGGAGTCCTACCGCCAGGTGCTGCCGGAGTTGGCCGCCGATGCCGCGGCGAGCAGCTACATCGACACCCGCTGGGAAAGCGACCGCCAACTCCCCGAGGGCAGCCACGATCTGAACCGCCTGCTCGCCGATGCCAGCGAGGCCAACCCGCCGCCCGTGAAGATGAACAGCAAGGATCCGTTCATGTACATCTACACGTCGGGCACCACCGGCATGCCCAAGGCCGCGCGGATCAACCACTTCCGCTGGTACGCCGCCGGACTGGCCATGGGGGACTACGCGCTCCGGGTGCGCCCGGACGACACGGTCTATTGCGCGCTACCGCTCTACCACAGCAACGGGGCGCTGATCGCTTTCGGTGCGGCCCTGGGCAACGGCGCCAAGCTGGCGCTCTCCCGCAAATTCAGCGCCGGCAACTTCTGGG
Organism: SAR324 cluster bacterium; assembly: GCA_027296185.1. Taxonomy (GTDB): domain Bacteria; phylum SAR324; class SAR324; order SAR324; family JACQKK01; genus JAPUJL01. Next base: position 2,932 of record JAPUJL010000397.1, read on the forward strand.
AAGAGGTGCACCGGACGGAGGCCACCTGCTTCATCTACATCGGAGAGTTGCTGCGCTATCTGGTCAACAGCCCCGTAGGTCCCTTCGAGCGGGATCACCGCGTGAGCAGGATTCTGG
>JAPUJL010000398.1 GCA_027296185.1 SAR324 cluster bacterium
GAAATTCGGTGGGCTGCAGGAATTCCGGCGCGAAGGCCGGGTCGTCGGGACTGGGGTTGGCGTTCCGCATGATTTCGCTCGTAATCCGGATGGTGGCCGGTGAATCGATTCCGTAAAGGAAGCCGCGTGAGTTGTATGGCCCTTATAGTCCCCGGTTTCCCTGGCGCGAGTCAACCCGGTGCCAGCGGCCGCGTTGCCCCCGCGTTCGGGCCAGCGGCACCCCGCTTGACGCGCGGGCGGCGCTGTGGCGAACTACAGCGGTCTATGCGGAGCGGCTGGGGCGCCGCGCGCTTGTGAAGTCTCCCAGCCATTCAACACGCCGGTGGTCATGAAACAGATCGAGATCAAGTCGGAGGTGGCGGGCTTGGTTTGGAAGATCGAGGTGAACCCCGGGGATACCGTCGCCGCCGGGGACACGTTGCTCGTCCTGGAGTGCATGAAGCTGGAGATTCCCGTCATCGCCGAGCTTGCCGGCAAGGTGCTGGAAATCCTGGTCGGCGAGCAGGACCAGGTGGGCGAGGGCGAGGCCCTGGTGCTTCTGGAAACCTGACCCGCGCCCGATGGAACCCGGCCACTCCGGGCCGGACCTTCCGCCGGAGCCGGAAAAAATGCCGCGGCGGAGCCGGGCGCGCAGCGGCAGGGGCGGGCGGCGGGCCGGGCAATCCTTTCCGCTGGATTCTCCGTTCTCCGGCGTGGCGGGCCGGCCCCGGGCGGCAACCGCGCGCCGTCCGTTTCCATCGAATCGATCCACCGGCAACCGAGGGTGTGAACGTGAGTTGGCAGCCCGAAATCGAGGAACTTCGCCGGCGCGAAGCCCTGGGCCGCGTCATGGGCGGGCCGGAGAAGGTCAAGCGCCAGCACGACGGGGGCAAGCTTACCGTGCGCGAGCGCATCGACGCGCTGCTGGACCCCGGCTCCTTTCACGAGATCGGCGCCATTGCCGGCCTGGCCGGCTATGGAGAGAACGGCGGTCTGGAGCATTTCACCCCCGCCAACTTCGTCTTTGGGCGGGGCACCCTCGACGGGCGCAGGATGGTGGTGGCGGGCGACGACTTCACCGTGCGGGGCGGCTCGAACGACGCGTCGATCAAGGACAAGATGATCCTCGCCGAGTCCATGGCGCTGAAGCTGCGGTTGCCCATCGTGCGGCTGGTGGACGGCACCGGCGGCGGCGGATCGGTCAAGACCATCGAAGTAAAGGGCCACACCCAGTTGCCCGGCTACGAGAACGAGGAGTGGCGGCACATGGTGGCCAACCTGCAGACCGTGCCGGTGGTGGCGCTGGCCCTGGGCTCGACCGCCGGGTTGGGCGCGGCGCGGGTGGCCGCCAGCCATTACTCGGTCATGGTGAAGGAGATTTCCCAGATGTTCGTGGCGGGTCCGCCCGTGGTGAAGCGCATCGGCGAGGACCTGACCAAGAACGAGCTGGGCGGCAGCGCCATCCACACCCGGAACGGAACCGTGGACGACGAGGCGGAAAGCGAGGCCGATGCCTTCCAGCGCACCCGCCGCTTCCTCTCCTACCTGCCCCCCTCGGTTTACGAGCTGCCCCCGCGCGGCGCCCAGGACGACGACCCTCAACGGCGCGAGGAGTGGCTGATCGAGGCCGTGCCCAGTGACCGCCGCAAGGTGTACAAGATGCGGCCCATCGTCGAGGCGGTGGTGGACCGCGGATCGTTCTTCGAGATCGGCAAGTTCTGGGGCCGCGGCGTCATCACCGGGCTGGCCCGGCTCGACGGCTGGCCGGTGGCCGTGATGGCCAGCGACCCGTACGTCTACGGTGGCGCCTGGACCGCCGACGCTTCCCAGAAGGTGACCCGATTCGTGGACCTGGCGGAGGTCTTCCACCTGCCCGTCGTGCACCTGGTGGACATCCCGGGCTTCATGATCGGGCTGGAGGCGGAAAAGGCCGCCACCATCCGCCACGGCGTACGCGCCATGGCCGCGATATTTCAGGCCCGGACGCCCTGGTGCACCGTCATCGTGCGCAAGGCTTTCGGCGTCGCGGGTTCGGCCCACCAGAACGCCGACCGCTACGGCTTGCGCTACGCCTGGCCCTCCGGCGATTGGGGATCGTTGCCCATCGAGGGGGGTATCGAGGCGGCCTACCGGGCGGAGATTGCCGCCGCGGAGGACCCCGCCGCGCACCACGCAGAGATCGAGGAGCGGCTCAACCGCCTGCGCTCGCCGTTCCGCGCGGCCGAGGCCTTCAAGCCGGAGGAGGTGATCGACCCCCGCGACACGCGCCCGCTGCTGTGCGAATTCGCCGATCTGGCCGCCCCCATCCGCACCCCCGGCAAGGTCAGCTTCGGCATGCGGCCCTAAGCGGGTGGCGGCCGCCGTGCGGAAGCACCGGCCGATGGCATCCGCCCTTATCCTGCGGTAAAATCGATGGCGGGATGGTCTCCCGGATCTGTAGGCGCATAGCTGTGTCGGCGCACGGCTTCCGCCTTTTGCGATTGGCAATTGACGCCGTATTGAGCAATCGGGAAAAATGGGTTTAACTGAAGGGAAGGGGACCGCCCTTTCGAATCGCCGGGACTCCCGCGGATCGGCCCGACCCACCGTATCGCCATGACTCCGAGACTGATCACATCGTTAATAGGGGCGGCGCTGACCGCATGTCTCTTGCTCCCAACCCTCGCGGCTGGGCAGGAGCGAGGCATCGTGACGCCGCAGGACGAGGCGGCGGCCGCGTCGCGGCGGCGGGTCGCCCTGGTGATCGGTAACAGCGCCTACGAGAGCGGACCGCTGAGAAATCCGGTGAACGACGCCCGGGCCATGGCCGCTGCGTTGCGCGAGTTGGGGTTCCAGGTCACGGCCCTGGAAGACGCCGGGCGGCGGGAGATGAACGTGGCGATCCGTAATTTCGGCAAGTCCCTGCGCCAGGGCGGCGTGGGGCTGTTCTACTTCGCGGGTCACGGGATGGAGGTGGGGGGAACGAATTACCTGATTCCGGTCGACGCCCAGGTGGAAGCCGAGGAGGAGGTGGAATTCGAATCGGTGGATGCCAACCGGGTGCTGGCCACCATGGATGCCGCGGGCAACGGGATGAATATCGTGATCCTCGACGCCTGCCGCAACAATCCTTTCGCACGGAGCTTCCGCTCGAACACGCGCGGATTGGCCCAAATGGACGCGCCGAGTGGCAGCTACATCAGCTACGCCACGGCTCCGGGAAGCGTGGCCGCCGACGGCGAGGGCGCGAACGGGCTCTACACCGAGCAACTCATCGAACATATGCGCAGCCCCGGCCTTAAAATCGAGGAGATGTTCAAGCTGGTGCGGGTCGGGGTCAGCCAGCGCAGCGGGGGTAAGCAGATTCCCTGGACCTCCTCGTCGCTGACCGGGGACTTCTATTTCGCCCAGGCGAAAGAAGAGCCCGCCCCGGCCGTGGCGGCGGTGGCGCCGCCTCCTCCAGGCCAGGGGCCGGCGCGCACCATCGACGAGGAGGAGGCACTGTGGCGGGCCATCGAGGGCTCGACGTTCCTCGACGACTTTCAGGATTATCTCGCGGCATTCCCCCAGGGGCGCTTCGCCGTGACCGCGCGAGTGCGCATTCGCCAGATGGAGCGGCAGCGCGCCAGGGAAGCCGAGCAACGGGTGGCCGTGGCCGAGCCGGAACCGCCCCCGCCGCCGGTGCCTCCCGCGGCGCCGGAAGAGTCGTCCCGCGCCGTGGCGCCCGAACCGGAGCCGGAAGTCGAAGAGCCGCCCGTGTTGCGCGGGCACGAGGACGCCGTGCTGAGCGTGGCCTTCTCACGCGATGGCACCCGGGCGCTCTCCGGATCGGAGGACGAGACGGTCCGGCTGTGGAATCTCGCCAGCTTGACGGAAAGCCGCAAATTGACCGGCCACACCAGCGCGGTGACGGCCGTGGACTTCTCACCCGATGGCGGATTGGCCGTTTCGGGCTCCGAAGACAACACCCTGCGCCTGTGGGACCTGGAGACGGGGGAGGTTATCTGGTCGGCGCGCCATGCCCGCGACGTGACGGCGGTGGCTTTCTCGCCCGGAGGGGGCTTCGTCCTCAGCGGCTCGCAGGACCGCCTCCTCAAGTTGTGGGACACCGGTACCGGCGAGGAGCTGCAAACGTTCAAGGGGCATACCGACTTCGTGACCGCATTGGCCGTGGCGGCCGACGGAACCCGGGTGCTCTCGGGCGCCTTGGACAACACCGTTCGGCTTTGGGAGCTCCAGAGCGGCCAGGAGCTGATGCGGCTCATGGGCCATGAGCGGGACGTTCACGCCGTGGCCTTCTCGCCCGATGGCCGGCTGGCCGTCTCCGGCTCCCTCGACGAAACCGTGCGGGTGTGGGATCTGGCCAGCGGCGAGGCGGTTCACGTCCTCAAAGGCCACACCGACACGGTCACGGGCGTCGCCTTCGCCCGGGACGGACGCTACGTCCTGT
>JAPUJL010000399.1 GCA_027296185.1 SAR324 cluster bacterium
CCCACCTTGAGCACGCTGTTGCCGAACTCCGGGGCGTAGGTCCAGGTGAAGCTGGCGGCTCCGGGCGGGATCTCCCCCTGAATCGTCACTGTGGTCAGCCGCTCCAGTCCCAGGTCGCCCACGTCCGGCACCTCCGCTGCCACCAGACGGGGCCGGGAGCGCCGGCCGTCGAAGAGGATCTCGATGCCGTCCAGATAGGGCGCCTGGAAAGCGAAGATGCGCTCCTCGAGCGCTTCCGCCGGCAGCGCCCGCAGCGTGTCGTACTGCTGGGCGTTGGGGGATTCGCTGGTGTCCTGGTGCTGGGGGCCGATGCCCGCCAGCACGGCCTCCATGTTGAGCACGATCCTTGCCTCGTAGGTGCCGGCGTCGTCGACGGTCATCGTCACGATCGCCGGGCGCAACCGGTGGGCCGCCGCCGCCGGGGGCAGGAGCGCGGCGATCGGGAATGCAACGAGGGTCGCCGCCAGCGGCAGGAGGACCGGACGGGCGTGGAATCGCATGGGGTTCCGTTGGGCGGGGTTTCCGTGACAAGCTCTCCCCAGGAATATACAACACGCCCTGGTCCGGCGCCACGGGGCGGCGCCCGGTCAAGGCCACCGATGGGAACCGATCCACGATGACCCTTTGCCGCACCAGTTTCCTGGTTGCGACCATCGCCGCCGCACTGCTGCTGGCTGCGGCCGGACCCCTATGGGCCCACGACTTTTGGATCGAGCCTTCCACCTTCCGCCCGGCGGTCGGTACCGAGGTGGCGCTCACGTTGCGGGTGGGGCAGGACTTCAGCGGCAACGGCCAGCCCTATATCCCCGCGTGGTTTTCCGACTATCGGGTGTCGGGTCCCAATGGCGACCGCGCCATCGAGGGGATCGTCGGCGACGACCCCGCGGGCGGATTCGTCGCCACCGGTGCGGGCATGCACGTGGTGGGCTACCGCAGCACCCGCGACTTCGTGGAGTTGGCGCCGGAACTGTTTCGCAAGTACCTGGCCATGGAAGGGCTCGAGTTCGTCCAGGGCCTGCGCGCCGAGCGCGGGGAAAGCGAGGTCAAGGCCCGCGAGTTTTACTCCCGCTGCGTGAAGTCGCTGATCCTCGCCGGCGCCGGCCAGCCGGGGGCGGGCTTCGACAAGGTGCTGGGCTATACCCTGGAGTTGCTCCCCGAACGGAATCCGTACGCGCTGGCGCCGGGGGATGACCTGCCCCTGCGGCTGGTCTACGAGGGGCGGCCTCTGGAGGGCGCGCTTGTGCTGGCGTTCACCCGGGAGCGGCCCGAAGCGAAGATCCAGGCCCGCACCGACCGCGAGGGCCGCGTCCGGCTGACCTTGGACCGGCCCGGCATGTGGCTGGTCAAGGCGGTGCACATGATTCCCACCCAGCCGCCCGATTCCAAGGCGCAGTGGGAAAGCTTCTGGGCCTCGCTGACCTTCGAGCTAGCGGCGCGCTAGTCCGCGCCCCGGCGCCCCTTCCCCATTCACCTTCCGGACCCGATCCCATGAGCGAGAGCCCCGCGGTGACGCCCGAATTGCTCGAGGAGATTTGCGACGCCTTCAACCGACACGACGTGGACGCGATCCTCTCCTACTTCGCCGACGAGTGCGAGTGGATCATGGCCCGCGGCCCCGATGCCCCTTGGGGACGGCGCTGCGTGGGGAAGGCGGAGATCGGCGAGGTGCTGCGGGCGCGGTTCGCCGTGGTCCGCGACATGCGCTGGGTAGACACCCGGCATTGGGTCATGGGCGAAAAGGCCCTCTCCGAATGGCGGGTTCAGGGCACGGGAGAATCCGGCGAGCGCATCGACTGGCTCGGCTGCGACCTGTGGGAGTTCCGCGGGGGGAAGCTCGCCAAGAAGGATACCTACTGGAAGACCATCGACTAGGCGCCCTCCCGGCCGGGGCACAATGCAGTGCGGGAATTCCGGCGCCATTGGGTACCGTGGATCGCATCGCCGAAGCGCACCCAGCGGCGGCCCGCGAACCGGGCCCGACGCATCTGCTGTGGGGGATAGAAATCGGCCGCACCGGTCTCATAATCCCGGCCGGCCTCGATCTCGGCATCCGTCACGCTGGGGGCGATGCTGTCCCCCTGACCGCATCGCCCTTCCGCCGCCTGAATTGCCGGGCCGCTAGCTCGACGAGGTGTCGATCAAGCCGCCCATCGCCCGCCAGCGCTCCCCGTCGAATTTCATGAGCTGCATCTGCTCGATCGGATAGAAGTCGGTGGAGCTGGTGTTGATGCGCATGCCCGGCAGCAGCATGCTCAACTCCAGGTCCTTGATGTTGGCCGCCTCCGCCATGATGTTCTCGCGGGAGAGGTTGTCCCCGCATTTCTCGATCACATGGTGCAGCAACTGGGAAACGATATAGGCGTAGGCGTTGAACGGCTCGTCCGGGTTGCCGTCCGGGTAGTACTCGCCGATCCACTTGCGCCACTCGATCACGGCGGGATCGTCCGCCCACTCCGGATCGGATGGATCCTTGAAGAACCGGGTCGAGATGATGCCCTTGGAGCGCTTGAGACCGGCGGGCTTCATCACGGCGGCGACGGATTGGGAGACGTTGTTCAGGAAGTGCACGGGCTTCCAGCCAATCTCCGAGATCTTGCGGATGGACTGGGCCGCGAACTTGGGAATGGAAATGTTGAAGAACACATCCGCGCCACTGCCTTTCAGGGAGACGATCTGGGAGTCGATGGTCGGATCGGTCACCTCGTAGCTGACCTCGGCCACGATCATCCGTTGTCCGGCCTCGCCCAGCCCATCCTTGAAGCCCAGGAGGTAGTCCTTGCCGTAGTCGTCATTCTGGTAGAGGATGCCGATCTTGGCGTTGGGGAACTGCTCGAGAATGTACGTGGCGTAGATCTTCGATTCGGTCTGGTAGTTGGGCTGGAAGCCGATGGTCCAGGGGTGCCCTTGGGGATCGCCCCACTTGGTGGCGCCCGTGGCCACGAACAGGTGCGGCACCTTCTTCTGGTTCACGTATTCCCAGATGGCCGTGTTGGTTGGCGTTCCCAGGGTCTGGAAGAGGAAAGCCACCTCGTCCTGCTCCACCAGCCGCCGGATCTGCTCCACGGTCTTGGGCGGGCTGTAGCCGTCGTCGTAGGTAATGAACTCGATCTGGCGGCCGTTGATGCCGCCCTGCTCGTTGACCATCTTGAAGTAGCCCTCGATGGCCCGGCCGATGGTGCCATAGGAGGAGGCGGGACCGCTGTAGGGATTCGTGTTCCCCACTTTGATCGTCTTGTCCGTGACGCCCGGGGTATCGCCGCTTTCGCCGCCGCATTGACCGCCGATAAACACGGTGGCAAGCAGCAACAACCCCAGCGTGGCATAGGAAGCAGTCATTCTGTTCATGGGTCACCTCATGGATTGAGGTTGGCGGTTCCGAAGCCCCTTCAGGCGCCCCGGTCCGGTTCTTCGGCCTTGCGGCTGAAACGCGTTATCGTGAGCCTGACGAATCCCGCGATGCCGATGGGCATGGCGTACATGAACGCGATCATCAGAATTCCGTACACTGCCCAGGGCGCCGCCTTGGAGATATCCTGCATGTAGGTCGGCACGAATTGGATGAAGAACGCCCCGTAGATCGCCCCGGAGATCGACGCGAGACCCCCGATCACGACCCCCACCAAGAAAGTAATCGACAGGAACAACTGGAAGCTGTCCGGCGCGACGAACTGCACCACCACCGCCGCAAGCGCCCCGGCGATGCCCGTGTACATGGCACTGACGCCGAAGGCCAGGGACTTGTACAGGGTCGTGTTGATACCCATCGCCTCGGCGGCCAGGTGGTGGTCGCGAAGAGCCACCAGCGCGCGGCCCACACGGCCGCGCAGCAGGTTCCAGCCGGTAAAGAACGCCGCCAACATGATCGCCAGGGAGAGGAAGTACAACCACTGATCGGGGCTCAAGGGCAGGCCGAAGGGCGCACCGGGCTTGGCGATGACGATCCCCTGCACGCCGCCGGTCCAATCTTCGAAGTGCTTCAGAATCTGCGGCAACGCCAGCGCCAGCGCCAGGGTCGCCATGGCCAGGTAGAGCCCTTCCAGCCGCACGGCGGGCAAGCCGAAGAGGAAGCCCACGACGAGGCAGATCACGCCGGCCAAGGGAATGGTCCAGCCATAGCCCACGCCGTAGTCCTTGATCAGGATCGCCGTGGTGTAGGAACCCATGGCAAAAAAGGCGCCGTGACCGAGGGAGATTTGCCCGCTGTACCCCGTGAGGATGTTCAGCCCGAGCAGCGCGATCGCATAGATATAGACCAGCGAGAATTGAAAGTTGCGGTAGTCGCTCATCACGAACGGCAGCACGCACGCCAGCGCCACCAACGCCGCGAGCCCGGCGGTGCGCCGCCGCTTCGCGGTCAGCGCCGCCTGTACGCCGCTCGAATCGAGCTGTGTGGCCTGCTCCATGATTTCTCGTCGTCTCCGGTTACACCCGCTTCACTTCCACCTGCCCGAACAACCCGCTGGGCTTGATCAGCAGCACTCCAATGATGAGCGCCAGCGCCACGGTGAGCTTGAGGTCGGTGCCGATGAAGGGAATGTAGGTGCTGGCCAGGTTTTCGATCACGCCCACCATGAATCCGCCGAGCACCGCCCCGCCGGGGCTGGTGAGCCCGCCCAGGGTCGCGGCGGCGAAAGCATAGATCAGGATGCCGCCCATCATGTTCGGCTCAAGGAAGACGATCGGCGCCACCATCATGCCCCCCACCGCGCCCAGCAGCGCCGCCAGCCCCCAGCCCAGGGCGCGCATCCAGCCCACGCGGATGCCCACCAGGCGGCTGGAGACTGGATTTTCCGTGGCCGCCCGCATGGCGAGGCCCAGGGACGTGAAGCGGAAGAACACGAACAGCAGGCCGAGCATGATGAAGGTCACCCCGATCACCCCGAGCCCGTGCATGCCGAAGGAGAATCCTCTGATGTGCACCGGATTCTCCGGGAACGGCGTGGGAAAGGATTTGATCACATAGCTGAAGATCCACCCGGCGATGCTGTTGAAGATCACGAACAGGCCCAGCGTGATGATCACGATCGACAGAACCGGCGCGATGGCCAGGGGGCGGATCACCGCCCGCTCGATGGCGACCCCGCCGGCGAACGAGATGAGCAGGGTCAGCAGGAAGGCCAGCCAGTAGGGCAGCCCCCCGTGAACGAGCGACCAGCCGATATAGGTGGAGAACATCGCCATCTCCCCCTGGGCGAAGTTCACG
>JAPUJL010000004.1 GCA_027296185.1 SAR324 cluster bacterium
CGGCTCGCCGCCCGCCGCCTCCCCTGCCGCGGGTCTGGCTCGCTCATCGTCGGGGTCCCCGAAGCCAAGGAAGCCGCACCCGCCCAGGAGCACCAACGCGGAAACGCCCAGGGCCAGCCACCGGTTCCCGGAGCCTTGCCAAAGCGGGTTTATCGCAGCAGTGTTCCACATACAGGCAATCTCACATGCCATGAACGGTGCGCCTGACGTGCGCCAAGAGAGGCTTTCAATGGAGTATACCCAGCACCCCGGAAGCCAGCAAGCTTCGGCGGGCCGCCGGGCTTCGCGGAGGCGTGATTCTTGCCTCGATTGACGCAGGCGGGCAGGAATGGGGTACAATTTCAGCGATCGGGCGATTGCGCCCGCGCGGGCGCTGGAACTTCCCGTTCGCCAATCGATACGGGGCTTGATAGAAGGAGTGACACCCGGCGCAGCCTGGCCGGGACGGCGCAATCCAGGGAACGGGCGCCCCGATCACAGGAGCGTACGGCTCGGCATGGCTAAACAGATTCCTTCGCGGCGGCTGGTCTTTGTCGAGGCGGAAAAAATCGCCAGCGACTTTCCCCTGCTCTTGGGGAAGCGCCCGGAGTTTCTGAAGGACCCCCTGCTGCAAGGGGTGATGGCCGAAGACGATATCGATTCGGCCATCGCCGAGCTGCGGCGGCTGAGTGTCGACGAGTATATCAGCCGCTCCGTGAATCCCTCCGAAAATCCCAAGCGCAAGAGCGCGCCCGAGGTGATCCGTCAACTCGGGGGCGAGGTGATCTCCGAGGTGCAGGAGGGTCCCATGTACCTCGCGGAGATGGAATTCCGCCTGGGAGAGCGCCGGCGCCGGCTGATCTTCCTGGCCCAGAACCGCAAAGCCGCCAACGGCGTGTGGATGCCCCGGCATCACGAGCGCGCCGCGAAGCTGCTGCGGTTTTACTCCTCCTACGGGATGCCGGTAATCACCTTCATCGATACGCCCGGCGCCGATGCCGGGGAGGAAGCCAACCGCGCCCACCAAGCCCACAGCATCTCCCTGCTGATTGCCGAGATGGCCAACCTCCAGCTTCCCACGGTGGGGGTGATCTTCGGCAACGGCTACAGCGGCGGGGCGATTCCCCTGGCCACCTGCAACGTGCTGCTCGCGGTGCGGGACGGGGTGTTCAACACCATCCACCCCACCGGTCTCAGCGAGATCGCCTACAACTACAACCTCTCCTGGCAGGAATGCGCCAAGTACATCGGCGTCTCGGCCTACGAGTTGTACCGCTCGGGACACCTGGACGGCGTCATCGACTATTCGCCCCTGGAGACCGGAGCGCCCGTGGCCCTGAGCCGGGCCATCTTTTCCGCGCTGGAAAGCGTGGAGCACACGGCGTTCCGCATGCTGGCCGACCGGCGCTACGAGTTCTTCTTTCAGCACTACAAGGAGAGCATCGGACGCTACCTGCACCCCTCCGAGCTGCTGGTCGAGGAAAACCGTATCGCCGACAAGACGCCCACCGGCATGCTCAACGTCTTCGGCAGCGTCTACCGCTTCCACCGCTACCTGAAGCTGCGCATGCGGCTGCGCAGCCAGTCCACGGTGCGCTACTCCCGCGTGGACCGCCAGGATCCGCCCGAGGGCGAGCTGCAGGACCGCCTGGAGCGGGAGCAGCAGCAGCGCTTCCGCAAGTGGTGCGCCAATCCCCTGGAAATCCGCTACGACGAGGCGCTCTCCAAGCGGTATACCCGGCTGCTGGACACCTACAAGGACCTGGGCGTCCAGCGCAGCCGCATCGCGACGTTCTTCGTGGGGCGGCCGGAGACGAACTACCGCCGCGCCGCCCAGGAGCTGACCCTCGAACTGGCGCTGCATCTGTACAATTTCTGGAAGGTCGGATCGCGGGAAAATTTCCTCCGCTTGCTGCCCTATCTGGAAGGCACTTCACCGGTACCGCCCAAGGCGATCGACGAGGCCGATCTGATGGATGCCTTGAACATCGAGGCCATCCGCGAGCAATTCCCCGGGGTGATCAAGAACCTCGTTTTGTTCGATCTGTTCTACGACAAGCTGGTCGAGCACCTGCCCCTGATCGCCGCGGAGCTCAAGGACCACAACGAAATTTCGCAGGCGTCCATGGAGGATCTGAGCGAGCGGGTGTTCCAGGAGGCGGCGGAGACGTTCAAGGGCATCTTCGCCAAGGAATCCGAGTCCGACATCCGCGAGAACTTTTTCGATTGGCTGGAACGGTTCACGTCCCGCCGGGACACGGAAACGCTAATGCGGCAGGTGAGCGAGTGGAAACGGCTGGCGTTTCCCCGCTTGAGCGAGCCCCTGTTCGGGGTGGTCTCCTACTACTTCTCCAATCTGATGCCCTCGTTCTATGCGGCCCAGCGGGGCGGCAAGTTCAGCGGCAAGATCAATCCCCGCCACATCGGCATCAAGGACTTCTGGAACCGCCTTACTCAAGCCTATCAGGACCTGCTGATCCAAAACCTGCTCGCCGAGTGCAAGCGCAAGACCCACATTTCCCCGGAGCACGTCATCGACCGATTTTTCACCGGCTTCCGCCCCATGTTCGAGGACCTCATGACGGCCAATCCGGTGCGGTTTCCCGGCTTTCGCCAGTCCATCGAGCGTGCGTTGGATGCCGGAGTTCCCCCGGTCGGCGTGATCACCGGGCTGGCGCAGTTCGAGTACGACGGGATTTCCAGCAGCGTGGGGCTGGTGGTGAGCAACAGCGAATTCCAGGCCGGCGCGTTCGACATGGCCAGCGGCGAGAAGGTATGCAAGCTGATGGTCGAGTGTGCGGAAAAGAAACTGCCGCTGGTGATGTTCATCTCCTCCGGCGGCATGCAGACCAAGGAAGGGGCGGGCGCGCTGTTTTCCATGGCCGTGCTCAACGACCGGTTGACCCGATTCGTGAAGGACTTCGATCTGCCGGTGATCTGCTTCGGCTTCCGGGACTGCACCGGCGGCGCCCAGGCCAGCTTCGTCACCCACCGGCTGGTGAAGACCTTCTATCTGTCCGGCTGCGTGATGCCCTTCGCGGGCCAGCGGGTCGTCCCCAGCCATCTACCGGTACAGGCGACCCTGGCCAACTACCTGAGCCAGGTGCCGGGAGGCATGGACGGCCTGGTCACCAACCCCTTCGACGAGGGGCTGGACGAGCGCCTGCGGGAAATCGACCCGTCAATCGCCGTTCCCACCGAATCGATCCCCGAAGCCATCGCGCACATCCTCAGAGGCGAATACAAACCGGTCGAGGCGCCGCTCATCGAGGAGCCGCGCTCCCTGGAGATCGCCTTCGAGCCGGTGCGCCGGCTGTTGGTGCATGCCCGGGGCGGCACGGCGACCCGCCTGATCGATGGGGCGCACGCCGCCGGCTGCGAGGTGGTGCTGGTGCAATCCGATGCCGATATGGAGGGTTATCCGGCCTCGATATTGCGGCCCCAGGACCGGCTGGTTTGCCTCGGGGGGAACACGCCGCAGGAAAGCTACCTTAACGGGATGAGCGTCATCCGCATCGCACAGCAGGAAGAAGCCGACGCGATCCATCCCGGGATCGGCTTTCTTTCCGAGCACCCCAGCTACGCCAAGCTCTGCCGCAAGCACGGGTTCAACTTCATCGGCCCCCGCGACCTCAGCATGGAGCGGATGGGCAACAAGTCCAACGCCATCGCCACGGCCCGGAAGCTGGGGGTGGGAGTGGTGCCGGGCAGCCAGGGGGTGCTCACCGACTCGGTGTACGCCAAGTCCGTCGCCGACGAGATCGGCTATCCCGTGCTGATCAAGGCCGCCTTCGGGGGCGGGGGCAAGGGGATGTGCGTGGTGCGAGCCGCCGAGGAGTTCGACGAGGCTTTTGCGCGCACCAGCCAGGAGGCCCTCAGCGCATTCGGCAACGGAGACGTGTACCTGGAGAAGTTCGTCGAGTTCATGCGCCATCTGGAAGTGCAAGTGTTGCGGGACCGCCACGGCAACACCCAGATCCTCGGGCTACGCGACTGCACCGTGCAGCGGAACAATCAGAAGCTGGTCGAGGAATCGGGCTCCTACCGGATTTCGGCGGGAAAGCTGGAGGAGATCTTCGGCTATGCCGAGCGGATCGCCCGGGAGGTCGATTACCTCGGCGCGGGCACGATCGAGTTCATCTTCGACCGCGGCAGCAAGGCGGTCTACTTCATGGAGATGAACACCCGCTTGCAGGTGGAGCACCCGGTCACCGAGATGGTGTCGGAGGTGGATATCGTCGTCGAGCAGATCCGCATCGCGTCCGGCAAGTCCATCGAAAAGCTCAAGCCCAAGAGCACCGGCTACGCCATGGAAGTGCGCATCAACGCCGAGCGCATGGAGTTGGGCGAGTCGGGCAGCCCCGCCTTCGCGCCGGCTCCGGGCACGGTCACCCGCTTCCACGTTCCCGAACATCCCAAGGTGCGCACCATTCCCGCCGTCGGTGCGGGCATGGCCGTTCCGCCCTATTACGACAGCCTGATCCTCCAGGTCATCGCCCGGGACCGCAACCGCGCCGCCGTGATCCGCACCCTGCGCGATTACCTGAAGGACGTCGTCATCGAGGGGGTGGGCACGAACCTGGGCATGATGGAAGCCATCCTCGAAGACCCGGTGTTCCAGAACGGAGACTACGACACCGGCTTCCTGTCCGGCTTCTACGAGCGCAACGACCTTCTCGCCCTCGTGGCGCGGGTCGAGGGGCGCAGCGGAGCCCGCAGCGCGGCGATCAACCGCGACGCCATCAGCATCGACGGCTCGGAAGAGCTGAAAGTGCTGGCGCCGCACACGGGGGTGTTCTACTCCTCGCCCACGCCGGACGACCCGCCATTCGTGGAGCTGGGCGGTGAGTTCGACATCGACCAGACCCTGTGCCTGCTCGAGGCGATGAAGGTTTTCGAGAACATCTCCCTGGCCGATTTCAACCGCATGAATGGCGACACCTTGTTCGACACGGGCCGGCAGTACAAGCTCAACCGCATTCTGGCGGAAAGCGGGCAGACCGTGAATCAGGGCGACTTGCTGTTCATCGTGCAACCCGCTCCAGTGGGAGCCAACGCTCCCTGAGCCCCTGGTCATCGTTGTTGTGGTTTCCGGCGATGGGGCCGCTGCCTACACGATTCCTCCGCGCCCCGTTGCTTTTGCCGAGTCCGACCGCACCCCCAGCGAGATGACCCCTCTGTCCGTACCGCTTCGGCTCGGCTTCCTCGCCTCCCACGGCGGCAGCAACCTGCAGGCGATCCTCGATGCCATCGCCGAGGGCCGGCTCCATGCCGAGGCGCGGGTGGCGATTTCGAACAACTCCGCCTCCAAGGCCCTCGAGCGGGCGCGGCACCGGGGCATCCCCGCGCTCCACATCAGCGGCCAAACCCATCCGGAACCCGAGGCGCTCGACGCGGCCATCGCCGAGGCGCTGACCGGGCATGGCGCCGAATGGGTGGTGCTGGCAGGGTACATGAAGAAGATCGGCCCCAGCGTCTTGCAGGCGTTCCCGCACCGCATCGTGAACATCCACCCGGCGCTGCTGCCCAATTTCGGCGGTAAGGGCATGTACGGCATCCAGGTCCACGAGGCGGTGTTGGCCGCCGGCGAACGAGAGTCCGGCGCCAGCATTCACGTGGTCGACAGCGAATACGACCGCGGGCCGGTGCTGGCCCAGGAGCGGGTTCCGGTGGAACCGGGCGACACCCCCGAGACCCTCCAGGCCCGTGTGCTCGCCGTCGAGCACCGGCTCTATGCCGCCACCCTCCAGCGGATCGCCGCCGGCGAAATCGATCTGGATGCATAGCCCGCCGGCACGGCAGGCCGGTTGACAAAGCGGCCC